>CANQNL010000017.1 GCA_947625215.1 uncultured Bacilli bacterium
TAGCTATCGTTTCCAATAGTTGTCCCAGTCCCTAGGGTAGGTTACCTATGCATTACTCACCCGTCTGCCACTAAGCGAAAAATCCAAATCCGACTTTGTGCAAGCACTCCATCTTCAATGGGTCGCTTCGTTCGACTTGCATGTCTTAGGCATGCCGCCAGCGTTCATCCTGAGCCAGGATCAAACTCTCCAAAAAAATAAAACTAATATAGTTTTGTACTTAATTTGAAAATCTGTCCTAACTAATTATGAATTGACTTTTTGCTCAGTTTTCAAAGATCATTCTGCTGTTTTTGTTAACAGTAACACTAATATATCAAATGTAACTTTTTAAGTCAATACCTTTTTCTATTTTTTTTCAAATATTGACACGTTGCGACACATTATTTCGCTCCTTCAAAAATTACTCGACTAATATATCAGATTTTTTTTAATAAGTCAATACCCTTTTTGACATTTTTTTTAAATTTTTTTTAATGTCTTCTTTTAGTGGTAAAAAACTATTATTTTGGGAAAGAAAAAAGTTAATAACTAAATAACTTTTCTTTCTTTAATAATATATGCGTTAATATTCTTTTTAATTACTATTTTTTTCTTTTAATGTTTTATAGAATGCTCCATACTCTAAATTGATATCATTATTAAACATCGAAACGTGTTTTTGATAATCAGTAATAAGTTCTGACAAGGATTTATTAATTACTATATCTAAATCATCAGAATAGTTCATTTTCTTTTTATGATATTTATATTCTTGTTTATCCAATATCTTAAAGCTCCCATTTGGAAAAATTCTAAGATCTAAATCATAATCAATATATTTAATTGTACCTTCCTCAATAATAAACGGGGTAGCTATATTACAATAATATGTTACACCTTCTTTTTTTAACTGAACTATTATGTTATACCATTTATTAGTAAAGAAATACATTACTGCAGGTTCTTTTGTTCTCCAAGTATTACCTTGCGCTTCAGTTACTAATGTTTTTTCATTTCCAAAAACAATATAATCTTTTTTTACATCTAATACTACGGCCTCGTCCCAACATCTATGAATTTTACCATCGTGCTTATAACATTGGATTTGCAACCTATCTCCTACATTTAATTTTTCCATTTATACCACATCCTATAAACATTATATCTTGTTTTTTAAAAAAAGGAAAGTCATTTTAAAATGTCTTTCCTTATATATAGGGTTATTTTGATAATTCACTAATGGCTCTTTGAAGTTGATTATCATTCTTATCGATTGGGTCATCTAAGTATTCTTTATTTAAATCGACTTCAATATCAGGTTTTATTCCTTTGCCATCTATCCAAACACCTTTTGATGTTAACCAGTTTTTGGTTGTTATTTTAAATTTAGCACCATTAGATAAATCTTGCATTTCTTGAACGCTTCCCTTACCATATGTTTTTTTACCAATAACTTTAGCATCTAATTGTTCACTTAAAGCTGAGGTTAATAATTCAGATGCTGATGCACTACTTCCATTTACTAATATGGCAATTTTTAAAGTTTCATCTTTATTTCCTTTTGAATAATATTTAGTCACTTTATCG
The DNA here is from genome assembly GCA_947625215.1 of uncultured Bacilli bacterium. Lineage (GTDB taxonomy): Bacteria > Bacillota_I > Bacilli_A > RF39 > UBA660 > Coprosoma. The sequence continues at coordinate 1,570 of CANQNL010000017.1, forward strand.
TCCTTTTTAATTTGATATATTGGATGACTAGAATCTAGAAATAGTGAAATTATTTTATCAGCTGTGCTTAAATGTCCACCGGAATTAGTTCTAACATCAATAATTAATGAGTCAATATTTTCTTTTTTTAACTCGTTTAGTTTTTCTTTAAACTGTTCATACGTATTTTGCGCAAATATACTTATATAAATATATCCTATCTTTTTATCGTTATTTTTAAAAGTTTTTGTAGCTACTGAAGTTAGAGTAATTTTGCTTGTATTTATTTTTACTTTAGTTTCTTTTTTATCTCTTAAATATGTAAGTTCAAATTTTTTGTTACTTTTTACTTTTTTAGAAAACTTTTCGGTTGATAACTTTTTTATTGTTTCATTATTAAATTTTGTAATAATATCTCCGGTTTTTAATCCAGCTTTTGATGCTGGACTATCTTTAACAATATCAGCAATTTCGATTTGATCGTTTTCATTAACAAAAACTGTTGCGCCAAGTCCAACATAACTACCATCGAGTCTAATACTAAAATTGTTTCCTGAAGTGCCATCTAAAACCATTGAATTTTCATCAAGTTCTCCTAGCATTCCATTTAAGGCGGCTTTAAACAATTCTTCTTTATCAATTTTACCATTGTAATTATCTTTTATATATTCATAATCATTTATGAAATTTTGAAGTTCTGTTTCAACTTTTTCACCAGTTCCTTTAAAAAGTTTAAGAGAAAATACACCGCCTAAGGTTAAACTTATAAACATTGTTATAATCATAATAACAATTACTTCGCTTGTTTTAAAAGTTGATTGTTTATTTTTATCTGTTTTTTTTGTTTCTTTTTTAGGCTTTTTCTTTTCAATTTCAGGTTTTGGTGGCTTTACTTTTTTAGCTTCTTTAGGATTAATTACTGATGATAATTTCTTTAATTTTTCCATTGTTTCTAATTCTGATTTTTTAGCCATATTATCAAATCCTTTTCTATATATAGTATAGCACACATATATATAACTATCTAGTTAAATTAAAATTTATATTATAATTTTATAGGCGAAAAAACATATTTTAATGCCTGCTTATCTTTTAAAATAAGTAATTTGTTATATGTATCTATTTTTCAATAATTTACATTAAAAGCAATCTAAATTTTAATTAAAAAGCAAGATAACTAGTATCTTACTTATGCTAAATCATTTAATGTATTTTTGATATCGTTATGTTGATCGTAAACACTATTTACTTTACCATCTTTAACTTTTATCAAAGTCGTTCCAGTTACCTTAAATGTTGATAAATCATCGGTATAACAATTTTGTTCTTTACCTAAATAAGTTTTATTAAATGAATCAGTTAAATTAGCTGTATAAATTGCTGGTGCATCTTCACTAGATTTGATAGTGTTAATAATTGAATCATATTCAGCAATACGATTATCATCTTCCATTTCTATTAACACATAATATGTGCCACTATGATTAAGCATTGTTCCTATCATTATGTTATCATACTGAATAGTAGTTTCTGAAGCTGTCTCATTATTATCATTTTGTTCATTTAATACTTCTTCACTTTTTTTCGTTGCTAATAAGGTAACACCATAAAATATAATCATAATTCCAGTTACAATTAATACTATTTTTAATAATTTAGCCATTTCACTTTTTTGCATTGTGGAATTATCTTCATATCCTTTGTTATTTGATGATTTTAGGTTGTCTCTCTTAGTCTCCTTTATATTCTTTTTAGTTTGAGCGCTACTAGCAGCCTTTTTGTTTTTCATTTATATCACCTGGATACCATTATAGCACATTTATATATTTTTTTAAAGGTTAATTACTTTTAAATTTAAAGGTTACTTACTAACTGGCATTACTGTTACAGAATTAGCAACACTAATTAAATCTTCTTTGCTCATATTATCAGCAACTACATAATATTCAATACCATTTGAAACCCAGTTTATCATATTATCAGATACTGCTGCAACACTAGTTGCAATTTGGAATGGTTCACCATAAACGGATACAATAGCAAGTTCATCTGAAACATCGGCTGTTTGTTCAACAAACATAAATGGATTATCTCCTTCATATGTCATAATAACTCGCTCTCCATTATCTAAATCTACTGTATCTTTACTAGCAAGTTCAGTATTTTCTGGAACATACATTGGATATGTATCTCCTTCAATTTTACTTACGGTTTGTGTTTCACTTTCAGTTTTAGCGGTTTTCATATTATTTTCAAGTTCAAAATAATTCTTTTTAAATTTAGGATTATATTTTACTTTTTTGAATGTCATTCTAATTAATACATCATTATCTTTATTCATAACTTCAACTTTTTTAGGAACTAATTTTTTATCAAAATAAATTTTTTGTTTTACCAAATCATTATTATTAGGATAATTTACAGTGGTCGTAAATATATAATTATCTTTTGTTTGTTTAAATTCTTTCTTTTCGTCGTTTTGAATATCGGAAAGTAATGTTTGCAATAAATAGGTTTGTGAATTATTATATGGCCAATCGCTTTGGAATTTGAAACTTTTATTTAAAGCTGGAGTTAAAACATATACTCCCTCTTCATTTTTTAAAATTATTTGTTCGTGATTATTGGTTTGATTTTTTAGTGACACTCTAAATTTGTCATCTTTGGCATAAGATGCATTAACATCATATTTATATATATCATCATTATTGCTTATTTCAAGTTCTCCAGTCAAATTATAACCATTACAATCATTTAATTTTTTTTCTAAATCTTTAGCAGCATCATTACTACTATAATTCCCACATCCCGCAAGTAATATACACATTCCTAAAACTAAACAAAGTTTTTTCATTCAATTTCACCATCTTTCAATTTTCATTTAATTATATGGATGTTTTTCTTTAATATGAATGAATATTTTATTTTTTTTAGTTAATAATAAAAATAAAAAGGAAGGAGAGAACTATGGAAACTATTCAAAAAATTTGTTTAGTTGTTACTATTATTGGAGCAATTAACTGGGGATTAATAGGAATCCTTGATTTTAATCTTGTTGAAGCCATTTTTGGAGAGGGCGGAATTGCCAGAATTATTTATTCATTAGTTGGTATTACAGGATTAATTAATTTGGGTATTTTATTTAACCATATTGAAACTCATTAATCTATAATATATAATTTTTGTGAATTATTTCACAAAAAATTAGCCCTGAATCAGTGGCTATATATTTTAAGCCTATTAACTAATAGGTTTTTTTATAATTATCTTTTATTTTTTAATTTAACTAAAACCAACAAGAATGTTAACACTTTCATTAAACTATAACTAATTCTTTTTGTAATAATTCTATAACTAAATTGATTGCATTCATTATTTCATCATAATCAATATTAGATATATAAGATTTTTTATTTTTATAATTTTTAAAATTTAATCTTAACTTATCACTTTCTTTTATTTTACTAAAATTATATATGATTTTATCTATATCAAAATCAGTTTTTCTTCTTTCAAAAGTATTTTTAATTGCCTTTACTAAAACTTTTTTATCAATTTTATCATAATATCTAGTTAATAAAATATATAAATCATAAAAATCTTTCGTTCTCGTATTCATAATATTATCAGAAATAAATGTTTCAAATTTTTCGGCGATAATAGTTTCCATATTAAAAGCCATAATATTAATATAAGAATCATCAAACATACATTTATACCTATATTCTAATTCACTTGGAGTAATTGGATCTCCCACTGTTATATCAATAGATAGTGGAACCTGTAAATGTTCCTTGTATCCTATTAAGCTTACTCTAATTCCTCCATATTTATCATTTAATCTTATTTCACTTGACTTTTTTAAACTATACCTTATTCCATCTTTACAATTTATATTAATTATTTCATTTATAACTTTCTCTATTTCCCTTGCATCCAGTGGAATTCCTTTTACCATAGTATCCATATCTTGTGTAGTTCTACGATCATCACCAAATATTGCAGATAACAACAAGCCACCTTTTAATATAAAATTGTGTTTGTAGGTGCTTATAGATATTCTATATAAAAGCCTTTCAAAAAAATACATTTGCATAATATCTTGAGGTTCTAAATTATTTTTATGTGCTTTGGTTTTTACTTTAATTTTTAAATCTTCGGCATCAATCACCTATATTAACACCTCCAAATATTTATTAATATCATCTAGAACATTGAATTTTTTTGCATAATCAAGAAGTAATGGAAGATTTCTTTTGTTTTTATTCTTCAAATATTCCGTTATAGCATATTTGATTATTTCTATATCTTGATTATCTCTGTTCCTAAGTAAATCACATATACATCTTTCAGCATTATAACATTTAATTAATTGCCCCTGTGGACTTTTAATCTCAATTATACCTAAATCAAATAATTCCTTTTTCACAAAATGTAATTTCACTTTTTTTATTTTTCGTAAACTTCCATTATATCCTCTATTTACTGTAATATGATATTCACTTGGAACTGACTGGCAAAGATTTAAAAAATATAAAGCGGTTTCATAAGAAAAAACTGCGTTATTTCCATAAATCAAATTAAAATATTCATCACCCCAAGTAAAAGGCAAAACATATAACCCTTTTTTTATTCTTTCCAATTTGCCATTTTTAACTAATCTTGTTAAAAAAATTTTATTTATGTTTTTACTTACCACTTCTTTTGTCGTAATAATTCCATTATTCTCTTTAGCTAAATTTAATATAATATCTTCTTTATTCATTTCCTTTTGTTCCTTTCTACATACAATTATACCATATATGTATGTTAAAAGGAACTCTTTTTTATATTTTTACCTATAATAATTTAAAGAAAATGTTAACGCGTTTTCGTTAACATTTTCTTTAATTTCAAAAACTTACTTTATTTATCTCATTTCCCACAACAATTTTTGTATTTCTTTCCCGAACCACAAGGGCACGGATCATTTCTGCCAATTTTGGTGGTTCTTTTTGGCTGTCTTTTTTTAATTTTGTTTGGATCATCGACAGCGTGGCCTTTTATTACCTGCTCTCTTTCAGTATTTTGTCTAACTTCGGCGTGCAACAAGAAACGAGTAACATCACTTTCAATAATATTTAATAAGTTATCAAACATTTCATATCCTTCTTCTGTATATGCACGAAGTGGATTTTCCTGGGCATAACTTCTTAAACCAATACCCTCACGAAGAATACTCATTTCATTAATATGATCCATCCAGTGAGTATCAATTACTCTTAAAGTTATAGCCTTTTCAAACTCATCGCGAATTTCAGTTGGAATTTCAGCTACACGTTTATCATATTCTTTAACTACTTCTTTATAAATAGTTTCAGTAAGTGTTTGGGCATCTAATTCATCTAGTTCTTTAATTTCAAGAGGATCTGTTAATAAATTTTGATTAACATATTCTAAAATTTCACTAATATCTAAACCTGTTAGATTACCATCTTGTCCGATATGGTCTTTAACAACCGCTTCAATATGATCATAGAAACTTTTTAGAACATCATCGTGGATAGATTCACTATCTAAAATTTTATTACGTCTATCATATATAAGACCACGTTGATTATTTAAAACATCATCATATTCAAGTAAATGTTTACGAGTATCGAAGTTATTACCCTCTACTCTTTTTTGGGCTGATTCCATAGATTTTGATAATGATTTACTTCTAATATTCATTTCGCCATCAAAACCGATTTTTTGAAGCATTGCCTTCGCACTATCAGTACCAAAGCGAACCATAAGTTCATCTTCAAATGATACATAAAATTGAGTCATACCAGGATCACCTTGACGGCCAGAACGTCCTCTTAGCTGATTATCAATACGTCTTGATTCGTGTCTTTCAGTTCCAAGAACACATAAACCGCCTAATTCTTTAACGCCTTCGCCTAATTTAATATCGGTACCACGACCAGCCATATTAGTAGCAATTGTTACTGCACCTTTTTGTCCAGCATTAGCTATTATTTCTGCTTCACGAGCATTATTTTTGGCGTTAAGTACTTCGTGTGGAATATGTTCTTTTTTAAGCATACTACTCAATAATTCACTATTTTCAACGGCAATTGTTCCTACTAAAACTGGTTGTCCTAGTTGATGACGTCTTTTAATCTCTTTAACAATGGCTGAATATTTACCAGATGCTACAGCAAAGATTAAATCTCCTCTGTCTTCACGAATTACTGGTTTATTAGTAGGAATAGTAATAACATACATATTATAAATATCCCTAAACTCTTCTTCTTCGGTTTTAGCCGTACCAGTCATTCCAGAAATTTTCTTATACATTCTAAATAAGTTTTGGAATGTAATAGTAGCTAAAGTTTTTGTCTCTTCATTAATCGTTACGCCTTCCTTAGCTTCAATAGCTTGATGAAGACCTTCTGAAAATGAACGCCCTGGCATAAGTCTACCAGTAAACTGATCGACAATTAAAATTTTATCATCTTGAACAACATAATCAAAATCACGCTTCATACTGTAATTAGCACGCAAAGCTTGATTAATAAAATGAACTAAGGTTGTATGTTCAATATCGTATAGATTTTTTAAATTAAAATACTTTTCAGCTCTTTTAATACCTTCATCATCTAATGATGTGGCTTTGGTTTTTTCATCATATATATAACCATCATTTTCTTTTAATGTTTTTGCAAATTTATCGGCTTGAATATATAAATTAGCTGATTTCATACTTCCACCTGAAATAATAAGCGGAGTTCTAGCTTCATCGATTAAAACAGAGTCTACCTCATCGATAATAACAAAGTTAAGTGGTCTTTGTACACGATTTTCGGCTTTAACAACCATATTATCTCTTAAATAATCAAAACCAATTTCATTATTAGTTGAATACATAATATCGCAGTTATAAGCGTTTCTCTTTTCTTCTGGTGAATATTCACGGTAATTAACACCAACTGTCATTCCTAAAAATTCATAAATTTGTCCCATCCAAGCAGCATCACGACCAGCTAGGTATTCATTAACAGTAATTATATGAACTCCTTTACCAGTTAAAGCATTTAAATAAGCTGGCAAAACTGAGGTTAAGGTTTTTCCTTCACCAGTTTTCATTTCTGCAATATTACCATAGTGAATAGCTAATCCACCAATTAACTGAACATAAAATGGTTTTTGCTCTAACACACGGTATGCAGCTTCTCTAACAACAGCAAAAGCTTCTACTAAAATATCTTCTAATGTTTCTCCTTGTTCTAATCTCTTTTTAAATTCATCAGTTTTAGCTTTTAACTGTTTGTCAGTTAGCTTAGACATTTCACCATCTAAAGCATCTATTTGATCAGCTATAGTTTTAAAACGTTCTAATTCTTTATATTCGTGGTCAAAAATTTTCTTTAAAAAATTCATAGTCTGTCATCCTTTCGTGTTTATTAATATTTTACCACAAAAACATAATAGAAAAAAGGGTATCTATCAAAATCAAACACTTAATTTTAAGATATTTCCTTATTTTCCCTTTAAACATTTCTATATTGATTACAATATCTGCCATTATCATAAACTTTTTACAATAATTTTTTTCAAGATAAAACGAGGGAAATAATACCTCGTTTTATTTTTCTTTTATAATTCCGTAATTTCCATCTTTACGGGCATAAATAACTTCAATTTCACCGTTTTTAGAATTTCTGAAGATGAAGAATGAATGGTCAATTAAGTTCATCTGTAAAATAGCTTCTTCTTCACTCATTGGTTTAAGCTCTACTTCTTTTCTTTTTACGATTTTAGTTTTATCTTTTTCTTCTTCTTTGGCAATTTCAAAATCTAATACTAAATCAGCAACTTTTTCTTTATTGCCTTTCCTACTCATTCGAGTTTTATTTTTTCTAATTTGCCTTTCTAATTTATCTAATACAAGATCAATAGCCGCAAATGGATCTTTATTTGCTTCTTCAGCACGCAATATCATTTTTTTAGCTGGGATAGTTACTTCAACTACTTGCCCTACGCCATCTGGTCTAATAACTATCGTAGCTTCATAAGCCTCTGGTTTTTCAAAATATTTATCAAGTCTCGCTAATTTGGTTTCAACATATGCCTTAATATCGTGAGTAACTTTAAATTTCTTTCCGTGAATTCTATATTCCATTTTATCATCTCCCAATTATATTATATCATATATAATATAAAAATAGTATGACAATATGAAAGAAAAAACAAAAAGACTACCTATACCAAAGCAGTCTTAATTTCTACTACATTTTTAGCTTGAAGTCCTTTGTCGGTTCTAACTAATTCGAACTCAACATATTGACCTTCTACTAGAGTTTTATATCCCTCTGTAAGGATAGAAGAATAATGTACAAAAATGTCTTCTTGGTCGTTATATTCGATAAAGCCAAAGCCTTTTTCGTTGTTGAACCACTTTACTTTACCACGCATACTTACATCTCCCTTCTAGTAATTTGTCTTACAACTTTAATATACAACTTCCAGCTATATTTTTCAACAAATTTAAGCCTACAAAAACCGACATAATTTGCTGAAGTAACGTTAGCTGTCAGCATTTTCAATTTTACTAGAATTGCTTTAAAATTTCTTGTTTTTAGTCCCAATGCACCATTTTTCTGCTTGAATGCAAAATAGTATAACTACTGGTTACATAGTTTTATACATTTATACGTTTAAAGTCAGAGATAAATCAATTCGCTTTTTAAAAGCTTTAAATAATGTTAATATATTAATGAAATAATGGAAAGGAGTTTAACAATGAAGGAGTTATTTGTTGGTAAATCAATGTCGTTAATAAAAAAACAATATCCGGAATATTCAGATGAAAAACTAGCCGAAATAAGATACGGACTTGCCAGCATATATATAACTGTTTCTAAAACCATTATTATTTGTTTAATTGCATTTTTCCTTGGTATATTAAAAGAACTAATTATATTTACTATTTGTCATAGTTTGCTTAGAATGACTTCATTTGGACTTCATGCAACTAAAAGTTGGATTTGTTTAGTTTCATCAGCTTTAATATTTCTGGGATTAACCTTTTTATCCACGGTTATAACTCTACCTTTATTTATAAAAATAATTGTAGGTTTAATCGGAATATTATTAATCTTAAAAAACAGTCCTGCTGATACTGCTAAAAAACCAATTATAAATCCTAAAAGAAGACTGGTATATAAAATTTTATCAACAATTACAGCAACTATATTTGTAATATTATCTATATTTATTACTAATAATTTCTTAGCTAATTGTTTTCTTTTCACTTTAGTAATTCAATGTTTTTTTACATCTAAAACAATTTATAAAATATTTGGATTATCATATGATAACTACAAAAGTTATCGCCAATAAAAATAGGAAGGAGGTAGTAAGATGTCTATTATTACTACAATTTTAGCTACTTTAGGTGGAGTTTTTGCTAACCTTGGAAGCCAAGCTTGTTTACTATGGTGGATTGATGAAGAAGAAACTCCAAAAAGCTTACTAAAATAATATAAAACTTTAATTAATAGGCAGCTATAAATATAGCCGCCTTTATTTTTTACATTTTTATTATAAGTCTTTGCGTAAATCTATTTTGATTTATCATTTTTTCATTTTCTAAATATCTATTACTATCAATAATCTTTTTAACTAAAGCTAAACCATAACCACGGTCTTTTCCCTTAGTTGTATATTTTTGCTTATCCATTTTATCAACTTCTAAATTACCTTCATAACTATTTGAAATATCAATATATAAAAGATTATCCATAATAAATAATTCAATAGTAATATTTTTATCCTTTATTTTAATAGCTTCTTCAATGGCATTATCTAAAAAAACACCAATTATTTTACAAACATCAAGGGTAACATCTTCACCCATTTTAATTAAATCAACAGTTCTAACGTCATTAGAAATATCTAAAACATATGGAAGTTTAAGTTCATCCATTTTACAAAGTTTAGAATAAATAGTAGCTCTAAGTCCACCTTCTGGAATTTTAGATGTTTTATAAAAAATAGTTTCATTGTCATTTATTTTATCATTTACTAATTTTTCAATATATTTAATAACATTTTTATCCTTAGATTTTATCATATTTCTAATTGTAAGTAATTGATTTTTGTTTTCGTGATTATCTATTTTATACTTATTCATAATATCTTCATATTCTTTTAAACTAGACAAACTTGTTTCGTATTTGCTTCTTACGGCTTTAAAGTTAGCTTCGGTACTAAATAATTTAATCATTATAAACACATATACTACAATAAATATTGTATTTAAAGTTACTATTACATATATAGGTAAATCCATCCAACTCATTACCATAAATAAACTAGCAATAAACACGGTCATAAGAACTACTACAATTAAAATATTTCTTCTAATATTAGTAAATAGTCTCATTAATAAATTATATAATTTATATGGAATCGGAGTAAGTAAAAGCAAAAAGCCTAGCAAACATACAATTATATTAATCGCAAAAATCATCAAAACATTATCTTCCCATAAAGTTACGTTACCATTAAAAATAATAGCCATCAATAATACTATAATTGTCTCACTTATCATTACTAAAAACTCTAAAATAAAAACTGCTGAAATACAACTGACCATATTCTTACAAAAGAAAGTATAATTAATTATAATCATCATACAAATTAACAATATGATTTTTAGTGATGATGGAGCAAAGAAATCTATTGATGTTCCTACAATACTTGCAATTAATACGGCAAGATAAAATTTATAATTTTTAAAATCAAGTTTTTTTCCTAATAATCTATGCCAACAATAGATAGCAAAAGAATATAGAAAAATACCACCTAATACAATTAATAGAAAATTCCCCATCTTAAATCAACTCTCCTTCAAATCTAGTTGAAACTAAATCAATAGTTTCGCCATTATCAAATGTAATTAACCTTTTTGGTTTATTATAACTAGCTATACGTTTCTTGTTTACAATACAAGCTCTATGAGTTTGAATAAAATTATCATCCAATAACTCAGCAATTTCATTTAAATTTTTACTAAGTTTAAATTCCGAATAATCAGTTTTTATAATACTTTTTCTTTCAATGCTTTCTTTAGTAATATATAAAATGTCATCTAATGAAATGGTATATACTACACCACCATCTTTAAACCTAATCATCTTTTTAACTTTTAAAATCTGTAATGCTTTTTCAATAGATTTAACCAATCTATTTTCATAATCATCGAATTTATTTATAAAAGATAAAAATAGAAAATCATTTCTCATAACGATTTGTCCTAATTCTTGATGACCTGTTAAAAATATAATTATACTATCAACATCTTTATTTCTAATTATTCTTGCCATATCAATACCAGAACCACTTGGCATTTCAATATCTAAAATATATATTTTAAATGACAGTCTTTGATTTATTACTTGCATAAATTCTTTTCCACAGTCATCAAAAGAATGAATTTGGTATTCCAATTCATTCTTCATCATATAACTAGTAATTATTCTTTTAACAATGTTCCTATATTTGCTGTCATCTTCACAAATAATAAAATTTACCATAATTACTTCCCTTTCGTTAATTGCAATGTGTTTACAACTACTTAACTATATCACATTTTCTTACCTTTTTCTACAAAAATATGCAAAAAATGGTAATTTTATTGGAAAATAAAAAAGCAAAAAATTAATTATCTTTGCTTTTTCACAGTTTTTTCTTCTATTTCATTTAGCCACTCAGAACCCTTTTCTTTTACAATCGCACCAATGTCAGTACTTTTATCCCAAATCCAAGATCCAGCTGTTTCTAGTTTTTCTTTAGCCTTATCTTTCCATTCTGGAATATATGATTCAATATATTCATCTAAGAAATGCAAAGCATCTTTAGCCATTGTAACTGTTTTATCAGAAACATCTTTAATGGTATACCCATTTATTTCACCTTTACCGATTACAAAATTAAATAAAGAGTTAAAATTATCCTTAACTTGTTCTTTCATTGCTTTGTATTCATCGGTTTCCTTATATTCTTTAGTAGATTCTACCATTGATGAAGCCGTATCTGTCATAATCGTAATCGCTGCTTCAACGGCATTTGAACCATCAATTTTTTCAAACTCTTTGTCAATAGCACTTTTATTTTCATCTTGATTTAAAGTATTATCAGCAATTTGTGTATCGGTAACTTCGGTGGTAAACTCCGTTTCTTCGGCTTGCGGACTTTTTGTTTCGTTTATTCCACATCCTACTAAAGAAAAAGTTATTGCGCCAGTAAGCGCTAAAGTAGCCATCTTTTTAGAAATTTCTATTTTACTAATTAAATTCATTCTATCACCTTAGATATATTATATCACGGCCTTTATAATTTGAAAAGATACTATACTCCACCAATTTCACCTTTTTTACGTAAAAGAATCTTTCGAAACCAATCAACAGGGATAACCAAAGCTGAAAGTAACACCATAACCTCAAATTCAAATAAACTAAGTCCATAAGTCCTAAACATATCTCCGCCATAATAAATTAAAGTTATCTGAACAACTAAAATAAATAATATCACTACTAAGAATACTTTATTTTTTGTAATATGGGCGAGCAAATTAAGTCTATGCGTTCTAGCATTAAAACTATTAAAAATGCTCATAAATATAAATAGCCCAAAAAATGCTGTCATTAAATCAGTTTCATTTTCAGAACCAAAAATACTATGGATAAATGGACTTTTTAAAAATACTACACAAAGTAAAGCTGAAAAAATGCCGGTTATAAAAATTTCATCTTTCATATAACTATTGATAATCATTTCATCTTTTCGTTTAGGCTTTTCTTTCATATATTCTTTTAAAGCGGGCTCAAATGAGAAAGCAATTCCGGCTAAAGTATCCATTACCATATTAATCCACAACATCTGAATGACGGTAACCGGGGTATCTACTCCAATAAATGGTCCAATTATCGATATGCTGACAGCGCAAATATTGACTGTTAACTGAAAAATAATAAATTTCCTAATACTTTTAAATATTGTTCGTCCATATAAGATAGCATTTGATATTGAAAGTAAATTATCATCTAAAATAACTATATCACTAGCCTCTTTAGCAACTTCAGTTCCTGAACCCATTGCAAAACCTACATCCGCCTTTTTTAAAGCTGGCGCATCGTTTACTCCATCGCCTGTCATTCCAACAACTAATCCTTCAGCCTGAGCCAGTCTTACTAATTTACTTTTATCTTGCGGAAGTGATCTAGCTATTATTTTCAATCTTGGAAGCATTTTTCTTATTTCATTATCACTTTTTTTAGCTAACTCTTCACTAGTTATAATAATATCATCAGGTTTCTTTAAAAGACCTACTTCTTTTCCAATCGCTGTAGCGGTTTTTATATTGTCACCAGTAATCATTACGGTATTAATATAAGCATCGCTAATTAATGATAATCCTATAGCTGCTTCAGGTCTAACTTCATCTTTTATATAAACAAGTCCTACTAAAATTAGTCTATTTATTCGGTCCATAACATCCATAGTTGCATAAGCTAATACTCTAATGCCTTTTTCTGTAGCTTCTTCTATTTGTTTATATAATTTTTCTTTTTGAAACAATCCATATTTTTTATTACCTTCATAATAGTGTGAACATTTTTCCACAATAATTTCTGGAGCGCCTTTAATTAAATTAACTATTTTTCCATTATATTTAATACTTGATATTGAATATTTAGTATCACTGGAAAAAGGAATATTTTTTATTACTTCGTAGTTAATCTTCTCACCGCCAAAGAAATTAAGTAAAGACCGATCAGTAATATTACCACCAATTGCTCTTCCTTTATCATAGTTACTAGCATTGTTTGCAATTAATGATAACCTTGTCATATCATAAAAATCTTTATCCTGTTTGAGCTCTTCTTTATCGTGATAGATTTTACCTTTTGGATTCATTAACCCAATAACTTCTAATTTACCTTTAGTAATAGTGCCTGTTTTATCGGTAAATAAAATATTAATATTACCAGCTGTTTCAATACCCATCAATTTTCTTACTAAGACATTACTTTTAAGCATTCTTTTCATATTACTAGATAAAACTAAAGTAATCATCATTGGTAGTCCTTCTGGAACGGCAACAACAATTATTGTAACGCTAAGTGTTAATGCGTGAAGTATATAACCAAACATTAACGGGAAATTAGTTATGGTCTGTTTTATTAAATTAATATTGAAATCATTATCTAAAATAATTACAGAAAAAAGATATGATAAAGTTACTAATATAGCTCCAATATAACCAATTTTACTTATTTGTCTTGCTAGATGTGTAAGTCTTATTTTTAAAGGACTATCTGGCTTTTTTTCGCTTATTTCTTTAGCTAAAGTACCATAGAAGGTTTTATCCCCTACTTTTTCTACCAGCATTAGCCCTTCACCAGAATAAACAACGGAAGATCGGTATAAAGAGCTATTAAGCTTTTTTTCAATTTCTTTCATTTCGCCATTTAAACTAGATTCATTAACCCAAAGTTTTCCACTTATAAGTTTCCCATCAGCAGGTATTTGATCTCCTGACTCTAACTTTACGATATCTCCAACAACAATATCACTGATAAAAGTTTCAGTTAAATGATTGTTCCTTTTAACACGGCTTTTTATTTTTGATGCATCTTCTTGGAGTTTGTCAAATGCTTTTTCACTACCATATTCAGAAATTGAGGATATAAATGAAGCTAAAAATATTGCAATTACTATGCCAATAGTTTCATACCAATCAAAGTCTTGAAATAAAAATAAAGTTTTTACAGCTAATGCTATTAATAAAATTTTAATAATTGGATCACCTAAAGCGCTTAGTAAATGTTTAACAAAGCTTTCCCTTTTCTCTGCCATTATTTCATTTGTACCATATTTTTTTCTACTCATTATTACTTCTTCATCAGTTAAACCTGTTTTCATATGTGCCTCCTATGAAAACATATTAGGTTCTTTTCTTTTATATCACATTTATTAGTCGACAAAAAAATGACTTATAATAAGCCATTTGATTTGAGTAAATTATATATACAGGAATAACTACGTTTATTATAAAATTTACAAAATTTACGTATACTAACATTACTCTTTTTATATAATGAGAGTATTTTTTCCTTTTCTTCATCACTCATAACGTTAGATGGAATACGGTTTTTATTTCCGTGTTCTAATCTAATAGTCCCTTCTATCACTTCTTTTTTTAATTTTAGAATATATTTGGGATGATAACCTGTTAGTTCAGCTATCTCTTTGTAAGTTAGGAATGTTTTTTTATTAAGTTTATTAATTATTAATTCAACAGCTTGTTTTTTGCTAGCCATAAACACCACCCATAATATAATATTTGTAGTCTTATTATACCACCTAGTTACTGATTTTTAACAATTATTTCATAAAAAAAGCGAATTTTTTACTTTTTCGCTTTCTTTTTAGTTGTTGCTTTTTTATTTTTAAGCGTTCCAGTTATGAATGTAAGGCCATTAAATACTACTAAAATAATTAATAAAACGGTTACATCCTTAACTAAAAAGCTACTATTAATATTTACAAATGACTCTCTTAATAAGTCAACTGAATATGTCATTGGCATAAATGGATATATTGCCTGATATATAGCTGGTTCAGTTTCAATTGGGAAAGTTCCACCACAAGATGCAAGTTGCATTACTAAGAAAATTAAAGCTAAGAATTTTCCTATATCTTTAAAGTTAAAGAATAAGAACATAATAATAGATAAAAATGCTTCTGAAATTAAAATACATGAACCATAGAATAAGAATATATTAGTAACTTTAAATCCTAAAGTTGATTGTAAAATGAAAGCTAAAATTATTGCTTGAACAATACCAATAACATTATAGAATATTAAACGTTTTCCTCTACTTTCACTATCTCTACCTAAGACTTTAAATCTATTATCTGGGTCATAATAAAGTCCCATTAAAATTAAGATGCCTCCAACCCATAGTGATAAAGACATAAAGTATGGTGAGAAGAATGTTCCATATACTTTAACATCACCGTAAGCTTCTTCTTTAATTTTTACTGGTGTTTTTGAATAACTATCTAAGCCAGTAAGTTTATCTGTTTCCTTTTTAGTATCATCAATTTTCTTATCGACTTCTTTTTTAGCTTCATTAACACCATTATTTAAAGTTGTAGTTCCACTAGCTAAAGTACTTGAACCACTATTTAATTTATTAATGCCCTCACTTACTTGTTTAGAACTACTATTTAAAGTATTAGCTCCGGCATTAAGATTTTTAATTCCATTATAAACTTTACTTGAACCTTGTTGAAGTTCTGATAGTCCATTATCTAAATCAGAAATTCCTGTATATAATTTTTTGAAATTTTCAGTTTGTGAATATAAATTATTTATTCCACCATCTATTGACTGATATCCAGTCTTGATATTACCATATGCAGCTTTTAATTTAGCTAACCCATTAACCTTTAATGTAGAATCTTCAGCTAAATAATCATTTACAGCAATGCATAATGGTTTTAACTTATTTGTGTCTTGACTATCTGTTTCCATAATCATATTGTCAGTACAATACTTAGAAACTACTTTATAAGCTTCTTCTGAAGTTTTGATAAGATTATTAATATTAATTTCATACTCATCTAATCCTTTGCTGAACGTCTCGCTTCCTTGATTAAGACTAGATAGGCCTTCTACTAACGCAGGCATATCTTTTGTACCTTCTTTTAACTCTTCAGCTCCATTATAAGCTTTCTTTATTCCTTTATCAAACTCGCCATATTGATTATATAAATCATTTGTTCCCTGAGCTATTTTTTCAACACCATTATTAAAATCTTTATAATTTGTATTTAAGGTATTAAGTCCATTTTTAAGTTCAAATGCTCCATTATTTAGTGTTTTAGTACCACTCGCAATTGTTCCAAAAGCATTACTAATTTGCTTGGTTTGTTCTGGAACAGATTTTAAATTAGTAGTTAAAGTACTAGTAATTTCTTTATTAATATTAGATTGTAATTCTGCTTTTATTTCTTTAACCGCACTACCAATTATTTGCGAAGCTAAATAACTAGTTTTAGTATTTGAAGCATACGTAATATCTACTGGTTTTCTATCTTCATTTGAAGCATTATTTAAACTTTCGGTAAAATCCTTAGGTATTTTAATTACGGCATAATAATCTTTATCAATTAAGCCTTTGTCTGCTGTTTTTTCATCAACTACTTTAAGACCTAAGACATCTTTATCTTTAAGATTTTTTACAAGTTCATCACTCTTACAATTTTCAGTACATTCATCTAGGTTTACTAAAGCTACGGGAACTTTATCTAATGAATTATATGGATCCCAGAAACCTTTTAAATAAAATAAACTATAAACAAGCGGTAATATAATGATTCCCAAAATAACAAGTACTTTCATTACATTACTATCACGATCTATTTTTGGCATATTTATTCCCCCCTAAAAACGTGTTAAATAGTATAGTCCCAAAAAAATAAAAAGTCAATAATAATCTTTAGTATATGTGCATTTTGGATAGCCTAAGCACCCATAAAATAACCCACATTTGCCACTTCTTTTTACAAGTGGAAGTCCACATATAGGGCAAAAATTATCATTCATAATTTTTATATTCTTATTATCTTTAATTAATTCCTGAACAAATATTGATGGTTTATTTTTATTTACTAGCAAATAGTTATTATTTTTAGTTCTAGTCATTGCAACATAAAATAATCTTCTTTCTTCTTCAAATGGATATTCATCTATATCATTAGTTACAAATTTCAAAAAATCATCAGTAGTTATTTTGTTAGGAAAACCATCTACTCCATCTTCTAAATGAACTATAATAACGTTTTCAGCTTCTAAGCCTTTAGATTTATGGACTGTCATTTTATTTTTAGTGTTTATTTTTTCAATATCTTTATTATTTCTTCCTAAAATTAAAGCATCATCCCCTGCTTCTTTAATAACTTCATTCCATACTTCTTTAATGCTTTTATTATAATAATAAATATAAATTGGTGTATTATTAAGCTTATCAGATTTTAATTTTTTCTTTATTTGTTTTTTATTTTTTAAAATAAATTTACTCATTATATCTAACAGTTCTTTTGAATTTCTATAAGTTTTTTCTAACTTAAAAATTTTAGTTTTTGCAAAATAGAATTTAAAATCTAAAAATACTTTTAAGTTAGAGCCAGTAAAACGATAGATACTTTGAAAATCATCGCCTACAGCCATTATTTTAGCTTTAGTTTTTTCTTTTATGGATTTTAAAAGTTCACATTTAACTATAGAAGCATCCTGATATTCATCAATAATAATATACTTATAATTATAAATACCTTTATTTTTAACTATATCTATCGCCTTATTAATCATATCGTGAAAATCAATGGATTTATTTTTTTCTAAATAATAACTATATTCTTCATATATTTGTTTAGCAATTTTCAATAATTTTTCGTTTTTATTTCTTTTAAATTTATTAGTTTCTCTTTTATTTATTTTAAAAAAATCATCAAATTTTAAAATATTATAGTTATTTCCTTTAAACAAATTAATAAAGGTAAAAAATAATTTTTGAAGTTGCTTAAATTCTTTGGTTTCTAATGCTAGTAAATGATGCATTTTACTAAAATCACCAGTACCAAAATCTTTGAAATCATAATCTGGCAACACTTCTAAAAAATTAGTTTTTTTTAAAACATTATAAATTATTGTCATTAGTGTGTTATCCCCTGTGATATTAATATTTGCATTATCTTTTTTTAGAATTTCCATACCTAATTTATGAAAAGTATAAATTTTCATATCTATTCCATTTTGTTTTAATTTAGTCTTAAGATTATTACTGGCGGCATTTGTGAATGATATACAAAGAATATCGCTAGGATTAATTCCATTTTTAATTAGATATAAAATTTTGGCTAAAATTGTTAAACTTTTACCGCTACCAGCACCAGCTATTACTAAAATACTATCGGCATTAGATAAAACTATTTTTTGCTGCTTTTTATCTAATTGGTATCCATTTAAATACTGTTTTTTATTTAATGTATACAAAAAACCACCTCTATAGTAATATACTACAAAGGTGATTTGATTTCCTTTTCATTTTTTATAAACTTACTGTAACATTTCCTAAAGCAGTAAAAATATATACGGCAGTCATAATAGCACCACCAGCAAAGCCAACTAATAATGCCATTATTAATATATTAATAAATCCATATCTATTATCATTATCGCCCAATATAGAATGTCCATTATTTAATGTACGAGCTTTACCCTTATCTTGAGTTTGGCTAGCACTTTGGCTCATATTATTTTCTTGAGCGTTTCCCGCTGTCATTCCACCAGCTTGTTGCTGGAGTTTCATCATTTCAATAGAACGTTTTAATTCACGGGCTTTATTTAATTCGGCTTGAATTCTGTTATATCTATCATAATTAATAACATCATTTTCATTTGGACTATTTTCGTTCATTCTTAACACCTTCCAATAATATACATAATAATTATAGCAAATCTTTTTTATTATTATTGTTTAAATATTTGAATTTTACACATTATATTTGAAATTTTACACAAAATTAGTTATATATTATTAGATTATGAACAAAATAGCCTTATTTCTAACTAGTTTTTATTGTATATGGATTAGTTGGTGTACCTTCTCCTTCAAGTTCGATATCGGATTTTAGATATACCGTCGGAACGACTCCTCCTGTAGTATCATTTACTTCAAAATATCCAAGTAGCATTCCTCCTCCCAAGATAGAACGCATAGCAGATGTTAGATTACCATCTGAAGAAAGTGCCCAAAAAAATTCAACAGAATCTAGGCTAGAACTTAAATCTTTAACAATCCAACTCGTTGGTTTACAATTTTGTGTATTCTGCCTTAACAAATTAATTGTTCCACATTGTAATATATTTGTATTGCTTTTCAAAAGATCACTAGCCTGGATTAAACCTACGTTAGAGAATGCCGAATATTTTTTTCTGCAGACACATAAGTTGCAATATTATTGTTGTCTATATATGTAGGGCCATAATAAAATGCATGCCATTGAATTTGATCTTTGGCATTATCATTCAATGTATTATAATATCCGCTATTTAAATATGTTTTTAATTCACTATCATTAGTCACAGAACCTTTATATTGCCCATTTGCACTTACATAATTGTCCGTTTTTGCCCAGGCATTACAACCATACAAAGGAGCATTGCCCTGACTACAATATCCTGTTGTTACTCTACTATTAGACTTTGTATCGAATGGTCTTTTTTCAGTAAATGGTAATCTCATTATCTTGATTGTCCCATCTGTTTCAATTGATACTATACGCCAGCCAGCTACTTCTTCGTTAAATGTTATATAATTGTTTGGACTTGTCCCTGCATATACATATCTCCCTGACTCATCTGGATTTGGATCAGCATATAAGCCATCTTCTGCAGTTACTATTGGTACTTCTATTCCTTTCATATCTATAACTGTTTGAGCTGGAGCTTCTGCTTTATTCTTTTGTACATAATCTAATTTCATTTCAAAACTTGCAGTTTTATTTTCTGGCTCTTTGGTTACTTCAGGATTATATTCTATCTTTACTGTTAAGGTGGCACTATGATCTACTAATAATTCATCTCCTGCTGCGAGTCCAGTTGTTGTTATTAATATGGCTTCATTATTTAATTGTGGTAAGATTATTTTATTTAATTCGGAATCTATTGTTCCTTTATTTTCGATAGTTACATCATAAGTTATATAATCTCCTGGACTTACTAAATTTACATTAAAGG
>CANQNL010000018.1 GCA_947625215.1 uncultured Bacilli bacterium
TCCACATAACGTGCATATTATTATATTTCTTTTTTGTCTTTCTGCCATAGCCATATACTCCTTACTTAGTTTACTATATAAACATTATATCCTCCATCCCTAACTTTTGGCAAGTAAATTAAGCTTTTTTTCAGATTTTTATTTTTAATTATGCATATAAAAAGTTGAGTTTTTTCTCAACTATTTTGTGCTTGTATCAAATAATCCTTTATAGTATTTCCAAGCGATAACCCTTAAGGCCGCTTTATCAACTATCTTTTCATCTAATACACCATCATTTACAGCTTCGACAATCGTATTAATGCTATTAGTAGGATCTGTAACTATTAATAAATCATTGCCAGCTAATAATGCCTTTACTAACGCATCGCTTTCAGTGATAGCTTTCATTGATAAATCATCAGTAATAGCAATACCACTAAAACCTACCCTATTTCTAAGTAAATTATGAACACTGGCTGAAAGTGAGGCCGGATTATTATCATCAATATTTTTAACAATGTTATGACTAACTAATACAGCTTCTGCTCCAGTATCTGTGCCGGCAATAAATGGTGGCAAATTAACGTTTAAAATTTCATCATATGCGGTTTCATCAGTTACTCTATTTTCGTGGGTATCAGCATTATTACCATAACCAGGAAAATGTTTTAATACATATGAAACCCCAGTACCCTTGCTATTTTTAATAACAGTTCTGGCATATTCTGAAGTTACAGTAGTGTCCTGTCCAAGAGCGCGGCTATACATATAGGCACTTGGTTCTGTTACCACGTCTACTACAGGGGCTAAATTAACATTGATACCTAGATTATGTAATATATCGCTTTTATCAATTACATCTTGTTTTATAGCTGTAAGACCTCCAGCATCATATAATTCTTTTGGCGATTTAAATGGGTTTGTTATTAATTTGGAATTAGTTCCTACTCTAACAACTGTTCCTCCTTCTTCGTCCACAGCAATTAATAAAGGTATTTTGGAAGCTTTTTGCATCGCTCTAATATAGTTTTGAACCATACTGGAGTTTTTACCCTCAAAATCTCTTTTATAAAGAATATATCCACTATATGGATTGTCTTTTAAAGTATCAGCCTGATTTTTTTCAGGTGCCGCGGCTAAAATAACCTGCCCTACCTTTTCTTTTAAACTTAAATCATCTAATACGTTAAAAGCTTGTTTATAAAATGCACTAAAAACACTTTTATCTTCAAGCATATCATTTATATCATCACTTTCGATTTTTGCACATTTTATAATAGATGCCGTTTGTTTTTCTGTATTTTTATCTAAATCACCTGTATATGTTGCAGTAATTTCCTCACCAATATTTAGCC
Organism: uncultured Bacilli bacterium; assembly: GCA_947625215.1. GTDB lineage: Bacteria > Bacillota_I > Bacilli_A > RF39 > UBA660 > Coprosoma. The sequence continues at coordinate 1,338 of CANQNL010000018.1, forward strand.
CTTCATCACTTTCATAATCGTTAAATGTATAAATTATATCATTCCTATCTCTAAGCGTTAGTGCTTCATCAGTCACTGAAACAACTGTCGCCGTAAGTTCATTACTTAGAATTTCTATTTCTTCTTTTTTCTCACGATTACTTATAAATAACCAAATAACAAGTGCAAAAACAATGATTAAAACAATTGCCCAAAATGCTATTTTTTTATTCATCTTTTTCCTCCCTTAGTAATATTATGAAGAATTTTTTTTAGATATTCTATCTAAAAAAGAATAAATCATAAAATTTATTCTTTATTTGGTTTTACTAAATCTATGATAATTCCAAGACCGATTAAAGTTGTAAGAATTGAAGCTAAAATTCTAATTCCTGGAATTATAGCACATATGAATAGGATAAATAATCCAAATAAACCAATTAATAGCAAGTGAGCATCTTTATTAAACACTTTTTGCCATATTTTATATCCCAAAAGATAACCAGTAAATACTGTTGTTAAATACATTGCAATTCCGTAAAGAATAACTAATATAAATCCAAGTGGAATTCCAATTGCTGTTATAAATAATAAAACAAATAATATTGGCACTAATACAAGAGTAAGTAGCCCTTTAGTAAATGTTTCTGTCATTAATCCAAGATCGGCTTTTTCAAATTTATTATTTATCTTAGTAAATATTCCTGGGAATAATAAACTTATAACCGCAAATACAACAACTAAACATAAATATGACCAAACTTTAGCGCTTAAAGTTGTAAAGAAATCTTCATTGTCAGCAGTTTGAATAGGCTCTGTTTTTTTAATTTTTGTAATGACAGCTCCATCTTCAGCCTTATATGAACTATCTTCTGGGTATGATAATGTACCCATTATCTTTGTATTTTTTTGAGCTTTTATTTTAGTGGCATATGTTTTAACATTACCTGATACTACAGCATTTTTAAAAGTAACGCTACTTCCATAAATACTAACATTACGATTAAATGTACCACTTATTTCAATATCAGAACCGACAATAATAATGTCTCTGCCAATAATAGCCTCATCTTCAAAAGTAATAATATTACCAGCTATAAAAGCATCATTATTTATCTTACCATCTATTTCAATAATATTTCCGCCTAAAATGGCATAATCACTAGTACCTTTATGTTTTAATTGATTAGCTGCACCTATAGCAATACCTTTTACAGAACTATCAAAGGTGACCTCATCACCACTAGCCACTACTGATGAAGTGTAATTGTCTTTTAGCGTAACATCAGTATCAACCTTTGTTGTAAAATGATTAATTTCTTTTGCACTTACTGGCGGAATAGTAAAAAACATTGCCATCACTAGCATAATTTTCAAAACCTTTTTCATATCATCACCCTATTTAAATTCTAGCACAACAATTTTTATTTGTAAATATTTTCCTATTTTTTCTCCATAATAATATCGAGGTGAATTATTATGGTTATTCTCTGCTTAAAAATATTCTTTACTAGAATATTAGATGTTTCATTAGGAACTTTTAGAACTATTGTTTTAATTAAAGGACGAAATATTTTAGCTGGATTTATTGGTTTCTTTGAAGTCTTTGTGTGGTTTGTTATCGTCCAGGAAGCATTAAATACACCTAATACAAGTATTTGGATTGCTTTATTTTACTCATTTGGCTTCGCTGCTGGCACAATAATTGGAGCGTATGTTACGAACTTTTTTATTCGCACGCCTATTACCCTACAAATAATAACTAATAATGATAAACTAGCTGATTATTTAAGAGAAAAAGGTTTCGGGGTTTCCGTTGTGGATGTCCACGGCAAAGATGGCATTCGAAATATGCTTATCTTAGAAACGCTAGATAATCATTATAAAGAACTTCTAAGTTTAATCAGAGTTATAGATGAAAATGCCTTTGTTGTTGTCGATGAGAAAAAATATGTTCATAATGGTTTTTATGTAAGAAAATAAAATCTTAGAAAAAGAGAAAAGTTTAACAGCTTTTCTCTTTATCACATACACCATATATTTTTTGAATATTATCATTATATGCTTGTTTAAATTCTTTAGAAGAAAAATCTTTACTGGTCGAATGGACACCAACTATTTTACCGCCCATTACAAATACAGTGGCAGGAAAATATATTCTTTTTATACTATTATCATTTAAGCCAGTATAGGCTTCTAAATAACTATCTAATTTTTCAGTAAGTTCATTATACTCATCAGTTCCTTTTTTAGTAGTTATAACTTTGCCATTTTTTAATTCTTTTTTATCGCTAATATCTTTAGTATTAAAATAATATATTTCTTCTATTTCGTTTTCTTCAGCTGCTTTTAACAAAACAGGAATAGCCAGACGACATTTTTTACATTCTGGATAACCTAAATACAAAATACCAGTACCTTCTTTTAAAAAAGTCTTTACTTCATCAAAATTAACATATTTAACATTGTTATTTTCAGGAACGGTTATATCATTATATTTTTCAAAATCATTTTTAAATTTAAGATTATCGGGTTTATTAAATATAAAAATCAAACTTATTATTAAAGCAATAACAATAATTAAAGTTATAATTATTTTTTTCATTATACATACTCCTTTATTTTTTGCGATTTCTTAAATAAATAATAAAACCTTTTAAAATATTTTTTTCATTTTCACCGATAAAGGTCATCTCTTCAATTTCAGTTTCGCTCTTAGTAAAAAGCATATTCATTTTTTCTTCAGCATATTCTTTAGCCTTAGAATCTTCAAATATTTTTCTTACTTTTTGAAGACTCTCGCTTGTTACTTTTTGTCCATAATATTTTTTTAGCTCATTTTTATAAGATGTATTCATCGTATATGAATATAAGATAGTTTGTTTATTTTCCTCAATATCTGAACCTACTGGTTTTCCAAGTTCTTTTTCATTTCCATAAATACCAAGTAAATCATCTTTTATTTGAAATGCGATTCCAATGTTTAATAAAGCGGTTTCAACTTGTCTTATTTTTTCTTTAGTAATCCCCGCTAAAATTAAACCTAAACAAAATGGACCAATAACTGAATACCAAGCCGTTTTTAATTTATATATTTCAAATATTTTATTTTCTAAATCAGCATCAGTTTCAAAAAATTCTTCTTTAAAAGGTAATTCCACATCAAGCATCTCGCCTTTACAAGTTTTTATTACCATTTCATTATAATAATCTAGTAATTCATTTAAATTAGGATTGTTTTTATAATTCTTTACTATAATTTGGTTAGCTAAATAAAAACCTAAATCCCCAATACAAATTCCCATTGAATTACTAAAATTTTGTATTTTTGTCTCGAAAGTCATATTAGAATATACTGGTTTATTATATTTTTCAGCATAAGAAACAGGTATTGTTTTTTGACCGCGGCGAAATCTTGAATTATCAATTATATCATCGTGAATTAAAATTGAAGTCTGAAAAATTTCAAGGGCCGTAGCTAAATATTTATATGAGTCATCGTCTTTTAACGTTCTATAACCTAAAGCAGCAAGCGTTCCTCTTAAATATTTTCCACCTTGATTCATCCTAATTAATTCTAATATAGCCTCCCTAGCTTCATCTATATTTTCATCAAGTAAATCTTTGTTATAATCCTCGTTTTCTAAAATACAAATTCCCTTCACTTCTCTATAAAATTGAAAAAAATTTAATAGATTATAAATACTAGTTTCATTTATTTTTTCAATTTCACTTTTGATTTCTAAATCGGAAATATCTTTATCTTTAATCCAACTGATAAATTCTGATATGGTTTCAAAGCAATTATCGCCTTTATTATGTGTAAATAAAATTTTATTCATTATTTATCCCAACTTTCACATATCACTATTATAACATAAATCTATATCAATTTAGGGGAAAAAAAGAATATCCATTAAAATATAAATATTTTTGTCACATTTTCACTTTTAGTATATATTGCTTCCTACCAAAAATAACAGTTTTTAAACTGTTATTTTAGATAATCTGGTAATTTGCTTTCTACAAGTTGATGAAGTTTTAATATTTTTGAGTTATCTTTATTTTTACCTTCTTCTTCTATAATGTGGCTTTTTAAACCAGTTAAATTCTCATAATTAAGGTTATCTACAATATCATCTAAGCAAGTAAAAATAAATTCCATATGAGCATCATCCATATCTTGATCATCGCCTATTTCCGTTAATAACCTTAAAGCAATAGTGTATAATTCAGTATTTTTATCATCATAATAAGTATTTTTTGTTCCTAATAATGAAGCAGTTAAGTCTTCTTCTAATACGATAAAAGATGATGGATCAAAATTCGCTAGTGACATATCTTCACTAAGCATTGGATAACGATAACTTTCTTTATATAATTCTTCAATCATTTTATTTTTAGATTCTTTATCCTTATTTTCAATATTTTTATAAGTTTTGATAACTGAATTTAAAAGATGATTTTTATGAATATGATATGTAACTTCATTATCGTGTACACACGAACTAAAATGCATATCAAGATTAGGTATCATATTATATAGTCTTTCTTTAATAGCTTTACATTTTTCTTCATTTTCAGTTTTTAAGCATACTTTGTCATTAGCTAAACAAACACTAGAATCTTCTAAAAATAATGATAAGTCATTTTCTGAAAGATTATATAAACGTTCGGATACACCGTCATTTGTTAAATCAATTTTTTCTAAAAAGTTTTTTTCAAGTTCCATATAATATTGAAGATGTTTATTTTTTTCTTTATATTCTTCAGTATTTTTTTTATCATTTTTTTCCATTTCACATAAAACTTGATAGAGATCATAAATTTTCTCATTTACTTTTATAATTGAAATAAAATTATTAATGGTTTCCTTAGGAATAGTTGCGCATTCTTTTGTTTCAAATAGCTCAGAAGCTGGTTTTATATAATCATTTCTTGATTCTAAAACTTCTAAAACAATTTCAGTAATTTCTTTGGTTGCTTCTTCTTTATTATCTAGTTTTTGTAAGTTAAAATGATATTCTGACAATGTTTTAGTACTTACTTCTTTTAATAAATATTTAATTAACGATTTATCATAATCATCAATTATTTTACCATCTAAATGCGTTGGCGTTAGAAAAACTGCCATACCTTCAATTTCTTTTAAAATTTGAGTTTCTTTCAAATAAATATAATTTTCTAAAGGTACCTGATAAGCAGTGGCCATTTTTTTATCATCTGGCATTGAAAAGGCTTTAATATCCATTTTTGAGCCTAATAAATTATCGCAAACATCTTTATTTTCAAATATTAACGAATATTTATATTCAATTAATTCTTTACGCTCATTTTCATTTGTCTCTAATTTAATAGCCCTATCTAAATGTTTTAATTTTAAAATAGTAATATATTTATTTAAATATTTACGTATTCTTCTTTCAGCATCACTATTTTTATGTGCCCTTATTTGAGCAGCATTAGCTCCATAAAATGCTTTAGTTTCGCGGCTTATAAGTTCATTAATTTTAACTTCGGTGACATTGCTAAAGCGTTCATAAATATCAGATGCATAAAGGTAGATATTCTCTGTTATTTCAGTTTGTGTATGATTTTCTGTTATTCCTTTATAATAAACAGGGATATGTTTTCCTTCATATATTTTAGGAATATTTTCTAAATGGATATTTGAACAATCTACTAATTCGTTAGCTAGACAATCAATACTATCTAATAATTTTTTTTCTTTCATTGAGTATAATTTGGCCATTTCAATATAAAAATGAAATTTATCCCTATTTTCAGCGTCCTTATCATTTACCTTTTTATTATAATCAGTAATTAATTGGTCATTTCTTAATTCTAAATTTTTTATAGCATTAAGATAACTATAAATATTTACTTCATTTTGTGTTATCTCATATAATTTATCTAAAACCTCTAAATTATTTGGAACCATAAATAACCCCTCCTAACATTTTTTTGTGCTATTATATACCGATATTTAAAACTAGTCAACTTTTTGCTTTTTTCCTATATTATATGTTATAATGTTTACACAGATAAGTTGGAGGTACATAATGGTTATTTTTGATTTTATTTTAAACTGTGATGAATATATTGGAACGTTTATTAATGAATTTGGGATATTAGTTTATCTAATATTATTTTTAGTTATATTTTGTGAAACGGGGTTAGTATTTTTACCTTTTCTTCCCGGTGATTCTTTAATTTTTGCATCTGGAACTTTTGCCGGAATTGGACAGCTTAATTTATTTATTCTATTTATTTTACTAGTAGCTGCGGCGGTTATTGGTGATACTGTTAATTATGAAATTGGTAAACATTTTGGAAGAAAAATTTTAAATAATAAAAAATTTACATTAGTAAAACAAGAAAATATCGATAAAGCTGATGCTTTAATTTCCAAATATGGAAGTTTAGCGGTCTTTATTGCTAGATTTATGCCAATAATTAGAACTATTGTCCCTTTTGTTGTTGGTATGGGTAAATTAAACTATAAAAAATTTATAACTTTTAATGCTCTAGGTGGCGTTATATGGGTAACTTTATTCTTATGTTTAGGTTTCTTCTTTGGAAATATCCCATTTGTTGCTGATCATTTTAGTTTAATTATTTTAGCAATTGTTTTCCTTTCAATTTTACCAATTATTATTGCTTTTATTAAATCAAAGTTACAAAAAAAGACTCCTAATTAGGAGTTTTTAATTGTCTTTTGTTTAAAATGAAATAAACAATAAATATTATTATACAAATCACTGCAGATACTATTCCAGTAATAAATACTTTATGAGAGAAAATATCACTAAAGCTATTTACTAGGAATGATAAATTATATTCATTTAATACAAGTGATACAATGTCAGTTAAAACAAAGCTTGTAGCAATAGTCATAATACCGGCGATAAGACCTGATACGGCCGTATATAAAAGCCATTTATTTTCTTTACGTTTTAGGAAAAAGATTATTAATAATGATACTAAAGAAATAATTACTAAAGCCATTCTTACTTTACTACTAAATATAAGTTTAATAGCATCTAAAATTTCTGTATCAACTTTTTGACTAATTGTTGAAGTATTAGGTATATTATCGATTATTCCTTTACTTGCCTCTTTTACCCTAACTACTAGAACTTCTTTTTTAGAATCACTTATATCTACACCTGATTTATCAATCCAAGTATCCATATTATCATCTAACAGTTCATTAAATTCCTCACTAGTAACTGGTTTACTATCCTTACCATTAACTATGTAATCAGTTGTTCTACCAACAGCATTTCCTAAAAAGCCCTTAACTTCTTTAGAATTAAAAATTTCATCAACTAGATTCTTAGAAATACCGTGGTTTTCGGCTTCTTCATATGCCCTATCAACCATATCAGATATATCAGTTTTTCCGCCCGCTGTTAAAGAACTATTTTGAATTTTATTTATCTCGTGAATAACATCGATATCTGAAACTGCCTTTTCAATATTTTTGGTAGTGAAAAAGGAACTAACATTACTTAAAATAAACAAACTATATAATGCAAATATTACTACTATTGAAAGTATTACTGATATCAAACTTTTAATAATTTTCATCGCTAGACCTCCTTCAGTTATTATTATAACACGTATGTTTTATAATTCAAAATTATTCATTAAAACTGCTATTCTTCGCCCTGGGTTGTACTAGTTTGAAAACTAAACCCTAAGAAAGCAATTAAAATACCAGCAATAATTTTCATTACTAAATTATCTATACCAAATAATGGCAAAAATGAATTAACGGCCATAAATGCTCCCATTAAACTAGTTCCTGCTATTATAATTGGTTTAGTATATTTAACACCTATAAATCCAATAAGTATTCCGCCTATAATACCAGTTAGTTGTTTATATTTTTCAGCATCTATAAATTCTTGGCATAAAAGATAGACTAACAGAAAACAGAAAATAAATACTCCGACTAAATAGATCTTAAATGCAATAAAGCCTGTAAATAAGCCAGCTATTATGGCTAAAATAGTTAATAACATTTCATTTCCAATCATAGAACCTAATAGGGATATGCATAATCTATACCCAGCAATGAAGCCAAATATAGACAGCATAACCTTATTGAGTTTATAGCCAAAAAAGCAAGCTAGAATGGCCACTATACCAGTGGCAATTAGTTCAAAATTCACAATACCAACTCCTTTAATTAATTATAACATAAATAAAAGGAAAGTTTGACTTTCCTTTTAATTTTCTATATCCTCCTGAGTAATTTCATCCTCAGTTTGATCTAAAGTATCACTGCTAATATTTTCAGTTAGTTCATTCTCAGATTCTTCGGCCGTATAAGATGATGAATCTTCACTAGAATTAGTATTCGTTAATTCTAAATTATCTGTATTTTCAGTTAGATTTTCAGTTTCTTCTGAAGACTCAGGCGCAAGAGTGTCTATTTCCTCTTTTGCCTCTTCAGATTCTAAAACTTCATCTTCAGTTTTATCTGGTTCATCATCTTGTTTTATGCAAGTTACAATTTTATTACTAACCTTTTCCTCTTTAGCTTTAATTGAAACAACTTCATTAGTTTCTTTTGAAGCTTGCTCATTTGCAGCATCAACTGGCTTAACATTTATCGAAATTGTATTATCATTTCCTGGTTTAATAGTATGGGCATCATCTGATACTTCCTCTATGGTAATAACTTGCGCACCCACATTTAGACCAGTTAAATATTCATCAGTTGTATAAACGCCATCTGCTTCTGTTACATTAAATTCTTTCGGATAATTACTATTACTAGAATCACTAGTTTTTATTTTTATTTTAGTTGGTTTAAATGTTGTTTTTCCACTAATATCAAATTTTAATTTAACATTTTCATCTTGTTTAAATACACTTTCTCCAAGTTCATCTGCTACAATATCAAGTCCTGCTTCATTTACTAATTCTATATCATTTAATGATTGTAAATTAGGATCGGTAATAAAGTGAATATAATTGGCAATAGTAATATCTTCTACACGGTCTTGATTTTTGTTTACAATATCGCCGTGATATTTATCATAACGTACTTCAAGTACAATTCTATAGCCAGAATTTAATGGAACATCTCCAACGTTAAATTCTATAGTTTGTTCACCATTTAAATTATCAATGATACTTTCTGAGTATTTACCCGCATAAGATGCTCTTATATATGATTTGTTATCAAATTCTTTTAATGCTTTTTCGTTATCATCAATAGTAATTTTTACTTGAATTTTATTATTTTTTGGATTTTGTGAATCTACTACATTTATTGTTTTATATTTAAATTTTGGTGCCGGTTTAGTAATATCTACAAGGTGTTCGTGACTATCAGCAAAATCTATTTCTACCTCTTTAGTAGGCTCAGTAAAATATGTGAAAGATACTGGTTTTATTTTAATAACACTACTTTGTTTAGGTACTTCATAATAAGCTCTACAAGTAGTAGTATAATTACCTGTATCCTGTTTAACAGAGGCGTCGCAGTAAACTTTGTCATTTTTAACATCTTTAGAGTCTATTCCAACTTGTTCATAAACGCCATCTTTTGCTTCATATTCTTCAATATGAGCAGTTACATCTTTGACATTACCATCTAATCTAACATTAGAATTAAAATAAAATCTTAAAGAGAAATTCTTATCGCCAGCATAAGTATTATTTTGAAGTAGATCAAAATTTGATAGATTAACTTCGGCATTAATGACAACCTGATTAGATGTTCCAATAGTAATGTCATTATAAGTTTGGCCATCTGTTAAATCATAATCAGCAACAACTTCAACTTGATATCTACCAGCATCTTCTATTTCATCAAAGGTAACTTCAGATGTCTCAATAGTAATTGGTTTAGATACTACCTTTTCAGTTTCTAAATTTTTAAGAACGGCAAAATATTTTGTATTATCAATTGTATTATCATTATCAGTTTTAGTTATAGTCGCCTTAACCTGTTTATTATAAATTTCAGCATTTAAGGTTGCTGTTGGAGCCGTTTTATTAATTAAAACGGTTTGATTATTTTCTACTTCTTTTGTAACATCATTATCAAATGTAAAAGCTGTAATTTTAAAGGTTTTTCTCTGTTTTGGATTTGGAATAGTAACCGTATATTCATCTTCTTTATCAGTTTTACTAACAGGATAACTTTCACCATCAATTGTAACATAAGTTAATTCTAACTCAGATTCATAAGTACCAATAAATTTTAAAGTAACATTACTTTTATCAATTGATTGTACCTCTAAGCTAGTAAGATTTGCATTATAAGCTGTAATAATACGGACATTTTCATATTCATTAGTTACCGTTCCTATAGATCCTTCTTCATTTAATGCTTCACCATCTAAATCATAATGAATTTTAATTGTAATATTATATTTTCCATTTGCTAGATCACTAATATCAATTGGCTCTCCATTATATTGCTTTGTAGTTGTATTTCCATTTTTTGTAAAATCAATTTCAATATTTGTTTTAGTATCCTCGTTATCTATATAGTTTATAGCAAATTTATTATCATTAATTTGATAATCATTAATTACTGGTTTATCTTTTAAAATATAAACTGTTACTACTTTAGATAAATCTTCCTTAATTAATTTATCATTATAAATAAGTTTTGTAGCTGTAAATGTAGTATCCCCATAACTTTCTTGGCCAGGAAGTTCTACTGTATATGTATCAGCTTCACCAGTTGGATTAGCTTTATAATCTGTTCCATTTACAGTTATCTTATCAACTGGAAGATCAGTATTATCGCTTATTTTATAGGTAATTGTAATTGGCGACTTTTTATCAGCTATTCGAGCTACATTAGCATCATCTATAGAAGCTTTTAAAGGTACAGTAAATGTACTTGTAAATTTTTCTTTAAACGGTTTTTCATTAACATAACCTAAATCATAATAAACTGTTAATGTTACAGTATATGTTCCCTCTTTATCAAAAACCTTGGTAAAATTTTTGATATTATTACTAGTTAGGGTGCAGTCATCTACACAAAGATTATCTTTACTACCTTCTTTAGTAATTGTATAAGTGGCTCTTGTAATGGCATTATCATTATCAGTTACTGTTCCTAAAGTACCAGTTAATGTAGCATTTGTATATTTGGTATTAAAATCTTTAATAATAGGTTTATCTTTTAATACTGTTACAAAAGTCTTATTAGTATCTGATTTTGTTAATGTGAAATTTTTATCCCTATATACTAAGGCGGTAGCTTCAAAATAAGTGTCTCCCGCTTTGGCACTTTCATTAGAAATTGTTACTTCATATGTGCCATCTGTTTGTTTTTTTAGATTAGGGGTTATATATGTCTTATTATTTATAGTAATTGATTGTAAATCAGTTTCATCATTACTACTAATATCGTATATTAATACAACATCATCATTTTTATTTATATATCGTTGTTTAGGAGTTACAGAAGTTATCTCAGCTTCAATTTCAACTTCAGCCATATCTTCCATAACCATTTTACTATCTGAAGATACTTCCCCATTACCTAAGTCATAAATAAGCGTAACTTTAACGTTATAATCCCCTGCTTTCCTAATAGCATCATCAGTAAATGAGCCTTTACCATTAGAAACTTCTATTTCGTGCACTTCTTCTTCATTAATTTGATATTTAGCTTTTGTAACCGCATTTTCAGGGTCATTATATGTAAATTCGCCGCTAATATGACCGCCGTGTGAACCAGCATTTAATATATTAACACTTGGTTTTAATTTTAAAATATTTATAGTAGTTATAACCGGATTATTTAAAGAAATCTCCTTACTATAAGTTACGGCTGAGGCTTGCAAATTTCTTGTTAAGCCTTCTCCCTCTTCAGGTACTGTTACTGAAGAGACTAAATATGTGCCGTCATTTTGTTTGATAGCAGGATAACTAACTTTATCTATAGTTATTGTTTTGACGTCTTCATCAGTATTATCATCCACCGAATAATATAAATCCACGCTCGTTCCACGTTCAATTTTTTCAGTTGGAACTTTAATTGGTGTTAGATTAAATACGACGATATCTTGAATTACAGAATTACCGGTAGTTTCTTCTGTATGGTTAACACCATCACCTAAATCGTACATTACTTTTAGTATTACATCATATTCACCAGCTTCTTCAAGATTAGTAGTTATCTCAAATGATGACATTAAATCATCTTTAGTTAAATCATAAGATTTTTCTTTACCATTTTTAGATAAGATTAATTTACCACCAACAATAGCATCATCTTCATCATTAAAATTCAAAATTCCTGTAAATTTGTTATTAGAAAGTTCAGCCTTAAAGCTATTAATTGTTGGGACATTTTTCATATAAATATATTCTAATTCTTTATTTACATCAATTGTTTTTTCTATGCCATTATCCTGAGTAATTGTCACACTTTCAATATTAATTTTACATTTACCTTTTGTTTGGCATTTTGGTAGTGCTTGATTAAGTTTATATACACCATTTTCTTTAGTAACTTCATAAGGCATACCATCAATAGTCACCTTAGTAACATCAGTATATGAGAATAATCCATTTTCAAATGTTAAATTTAAGTCGGTTAAATCATCAACTTCTGGAGTAAGTTTTGGATTTTTAAGTTCAAAATTATATTCTCTTTCAAAAGTTTGAGTATTTATAGCTTCATTTATATGTCCTACATTTTCATTACTAGTTTTATCTTCATCTAAATCATATTTTAAATTTATTTCCAAATTATAGCCCATTCCCTCTGTTAAACCAGGAAGTTTATAAGTGTTTTTACCAATATGAACATTTTTGTCATCTAGAATTGTAATAGCACCTGCTCTAGCATACATAATAGTAGCTACAGTTCCCGTCATTTTTACTTCACCTGATACAAATGCCTGATCAGGGTCTTTTACATCAAAAGTCAATACCGGTATTTCTTCTCTACTATTAATTTGAATATTTTCAACACTTGGTTCATCTTTTAAAACATAAACTGTTACCCCTTGATATGGTACTTTAATTGTTTTTCCGTTTTTTAAGACAACACCAGTAATTGTATAATCACCATCACCATATTTATCAAAAGCTTTAACTATAGTTTGATATTTACTACCTACTTTAGTAACAGAGTAAATTTTTCCGTTAATTTCTACTGCTTTAATATCGGCATATGGAGTAATGTTAACATTAAAAGTTATTATAACATTGTCATCTTTTTTTACAATTTCTGTATCCGTACCTACATTATTAAGTTTTACAGTATAGGTAATATCTGCTGGATTTACATAGGTACTTTTAGTATTTAATTTTTGAATATTAAAAGTTCTACTATAAATGTCACTACTTATAGCGCTAATTTCATCTTTGCGAGCAGTTTGCTTTAATTCATTAGTTACATTAGAATCTTCTACTTCAATTAAATATTCTTCATAGTTTTTAGTTTTTTCCTTATTTTTAGTACTAACACCTAAAAGTATAAAGGCAAAAATTAAGATAGATATAGCTAAAATAGCACCAATACCGGCTAATATTTTTTGCTTATCTTCATCTGTTTGTTTATTATATAAATATATGGTTCCTAAAATTATCAAAACTGCTATAACGATTAAAATAGCTGGAGCATATGGCCAATTTGTTTTTATTCCAGCCAAAAGCCCTACCTTTTCATCAGCTTTTACGGTTAAAGTTTCTGAAACGGTTTGCTTAGAACCATCTTTTACATAATCGATGTTTATTTTTGTTTTACCATTCTTGATATCATTCTTAGTTTTTAATATAACTTCAATATTGGCCTTATCTTTATTAATTAAAGAAAAGGTTTTTGAATCTTTATCATATTTAACATCTTTTAAATTAAAGCTTTCTGAATCAAGATTTTCAAAAATATTCTTGTCATATTTTATTTTGATAAAATCATAGTTATCAAAATTTATTTTAATTGCAACCTCGTCGTTTGCACTTAGCTCCTTTTTATCAGTTTGAATTTCCGCACTAACATCTGCGTTCATAAAGAAAAATGTGAATAGAAATACTATAGATATTACAAATTTCTTCATTTTATACCTCCTACTCCCTACACCTATATGTTATCATATAGTATATTTTTTGTAAACTAATTTATGACTTTAAAATAATCCATTTATTGGTATTTTTTGCACTTTGCAATTATGTTATACTTCTAGTTAATAAAAACTAGATACATTAAATATATCTAGTTTAAAATAATATTATAATCGTCTTCCTTTTTTAACTAAGGTTTTTCCCTTTTGAGCAGGTAAATTAGTTTCAACCTTAGTTGATAAAGCTAATGTATCGGCAAGTTCTTGTAAGGAATCTTTAACTCCTTCTATTCTTTTAGCTGTTTGACCTCTTTCGGCCATATCTAAAGCATAAACATAAAGTTCTTCTTTTTGAAGGGCTAAAATACCTAACATTAAATCAACAATGGCTTTCTCCTTAGGTATTTGAATTAAATGTTGCGGCGGAACTACATTACGCCACGATTCAGTAATCTCATCACGGAATGCACTACGATATTTATTAAGCATAACATATACATTATCATCAAATTTTTCATTTAATTTGTTCCAAGGATTATAATCACCTGCACATTCAATACCTAGTTGTTCGCATTCTTTATGATCGACATTTTTTAAAGCCATTTCATCGGCGATGTAAAAGACAACTGGCTTGGCATCATCAGCAAACTCACAATTATTAGCTAGATAATGAGCCATAATTTCATAAGATTCATTTAGATTACTGCCACCGCCGGCTTCCAAAACAATTTTTTCAAGCCAAGAATCAATTTCTAACCCTTTAGCTGGCGTGCCAATCTGGATTGGATATTGATCATATTTAGCATCACCAACAGCACATATACAAATGTCAAAATCATCTAAATATCCTTTTTTCTCAATTTCACCATAAAACATTGGTAATTTATCATATACTAATTTAGCAAAATTAATATTTGAACCACTAACATCCAAAACAATAATTATTGGATTTTTACTATTACTAACAATTTTCTTACCATTAGGTTTTAAACTGTTATCAAGCATATTTCTTGTAAATTTTGTAGCTGAATAATCACTAGTTCCCCAGTTACTATAACTACTACCACTATATACATCACGGTCATAACTATAACTTCCCATTAATAATTCCTCCTCACTTTTTTCTTTTGTAATGGTTGAAATTTTTTAGTTCCATATATTTCTTCTCTTAATTTAATTAATTCGTCCCATAATTTCCAGGCATCATTTTGTGTAGGTTTTAACATATTACGAATAAACTCCCTTAATCTTATATCACAAGATATTGGTAAAGCAACTTTTGATACATCACCCCCTAATAAATTAATAGCAATTTTCCCTACAGCATAAATATCCACATTGGGTATAATCACTGCATCTTTATTAACATAAGGTGGCGTATAGTCATCATTAATTATTTGATATTTTTTATCCTTATCATTTGCCCCATTTATAGCCAAAGTATAATCTTTAATAATAACATTATGATTATCTACATCTATCAAAATATTTTCTTCTTTAATGTTTCCGTGAACGATCTTTTGTGAGTGTAGATAACCAGTGGCCGATAATAATCTTTCTAAAATCCAGCACAAGTGTGAGCCATCTAAATTGCCATATATTTTTTTTAACTTCTCGATAGTTATCGCTGAATCTTTTTTAAATAATAACGCATTTTTATCATTTATTTTTATTTTCATTAAGGCTTTAGGAGCCGAATAATGATTAAGCTTTTGAAGTATATGCCATTCGTTATCAATTAAACTATTATCGTTTTTATCACTGACAATTTTTAAACATATTAATTCATCATCATCCAGTCCTTCATATATATCACAAACATCTTCTTCGCATAAATATTTATAAAATTTATAATTTTTATCACGGATATTAAAGTCAAACATCACCGGCCGACTTTTTAATAATTCTTTTTCGTCAGTAATATTATAAGTGCCATTTTCAATTTCATCTAAAGCTTTATTATAGTACTGATTTAATAATTTAATAGTTTCTGAAGCTAAAGCTATTTCACTTTTATCAGCCATATCCGGGTGACATATTTTTGCCATTTTTTTATATTTTTTCTTAATCTCTTCCTTAGAAATATTTCCAAAAACATCAAGTGGTCTAGTTGCTTCTAATAAAAGTTGGGCAATTTCCTTACAAGACATTTAACATCATCTTCTTTCTTAATTACTATATCTGCCATATCTTTTTGCTTTTCAATATGAGTATGAAAGATATTTCTTATAATTTCATTAAAATATTTCTCGGTATCTTTGGGATTCGCACCATATATTTTTGCATCTCTCATAATTCTTCGCTTTAAGCAAATTTCAGCATCAATATCCATAAATATCTTGAATAAATTTTCTATTTGGTCTAAGGCATAAATAGTATGAAGACCTTCAAATATATTTATATTTTTTTTAAAGATAGGTTTATATTTACCTAATCTTTTATTATGTCTTACGTCATATAAAGGATATAAAGCTTTCCCATTTACTAAAAGGTCTTTAACATCTGATTTAAACTCTTTTAAATGATATGAACTTGGTACATCCATTAAATAGTATCCTCTTAAATGCGGCATATCTTTTAAATCTTTCATATAATCATCTTCACACATAACTAAGGCATCTTTAAAATTTTGTTTAATTATATTAGCTAAAGTAGTTTTCCCACTACAAGTCATTCCTGCAATTACAATATTCATAATGTTTTCACCTTTCTTTTTAGTTTCTGCTGACGATTTTCGCCAACTCCAACAATTGATATTGGGGTTTTAAGTGATGCGGAAACATAATCAATAAATTCCAAACATTCATCAGGTAAATCATCATAATTTTTTATACTACCTATATCAGTATTAAAACTTTTAAACTCTTTATATATTGGAATACATTTTGCGAGATATTTACGAAGGTGCGGGCTATTATCTTTAATACCACTTATGAAAATTCTATTTTTATCTTTAGTGATATTAAATGTTTTAATAAATTCATCATCCACTTTTCCTATATAAAGATACTCATTACAAATTTTAATTTTTTCTAAATTAGTTAGTCTATCAAGTCCCGACATAAACAGTTCATCGTTAGGTGACACTTTTAATGAATACTTTAATAGTACTGTATCTAACCAACCATAACGCGGTATTCCTTGATAATATGATGACATCTGATTTTCATCAAAAATGCGTGTTTGCAGATATTTATCATAAGTTGGGAAAACACCTATGCCGTGCCGACTAGCAATGGCAGAAATGCAGCCAATACGGTGAATTTCCGTATTTAATTTTTTAGCCATCTTAGTACCATACAAATTAGTCGTATCAAGTGATGTAGTATTAGGTTTAATTCCATAATCTTTATCAATTAAAACGGCTTGTGATCCTTCAAACAATATATCTTGATTTTGATGAAAGGCTTCTATCCCACTTATGATATTTAATAGATCACTATCTATTAAATTTTTATAACAGTCTACTATATAATGACGGTTATGCCGACTAGTTAAAAATTCTAATTCTTTAACATCCAAATAATGTGAATATTGTTTATTTGATATTTTATTTATTCTTTCTTGAACATAATCTCTAGTATAATAATATAATTCTAATATTTTTCTTTGTCCCTCATCATTTAATAAGTCGGAAACCTTTAAATCTATACCAGTAATTTCTTTGACTTTATTAACCTCACTTACACCAGTCCCGACACTACCTGTTCGATTATTTTGGTCAGTTAGTTCTCTTACTTTATTTATAAGACTATGATAAGGAGTCACCACTAAAGCATTACAATCGACAAAAATGCGCCTTAAAATTTCATCTATTGGAATACTAGATTCTTTAGAAAAACATTGTGCTTCAGTAATAATATTAAATAGATTAACCACTGTATTATCTGATAGGAGTGTTCGCACACCTGGATTTAGTTGACTTGAGCCTAACTGGCTAAATTTGTGTTTTACTTTATTATTTATAACGGTATGACTTGCGTGACTTCCACCATTATACCTGATATTTTCTTTTAAATTATATTGACTAGCTAAATAGTCAGATAATGTTCCTTTTCCTTCATCACCAAATAGTACCCCGCTTACAATATAACTTTTATTCATTGGTAAACTCCTTCCAGGCCGATAGTGCTTTGACTAATTTAGGGCCTTGAATATCATCCCCTAACATAAAAGTTCGATATCCATAGTTATACATAAGTTCTAAATCTTCATAATCAGCAAGTTCAACATCTTCCTTACTATTTAATGATGAAAAAATTTTAGAGGCACAAATAGCATTTTTATCTTTTTCAATTATTGCTTTTAAATATTTAAGCATATGGATATTATTACCTATCTCACTATATAAATCATCACGAGCGGCCATCAAATTAAAGTATTGTCCATATTTAGTGGCAAAATCAAGGCCTTTTTTTGATTCAATTTTTGGAATAATTATAGCTTTAGAATTCAACCTTTTAATATCCATAATATCATCAATACTTTCCGTAAATGAAGCCATATAATCGTTAAGACCCACACTTTTACTTTCCTTTATCAATTCTTCATCTTGTTTGGTTAAATATCCTTTAATATTTAAAGATTTAGCTATAATATTCACAGATTGACCCTTACCAACAGCTCTTTCTGGCGGTCTATCTAAAATAATTTTGTTTTTTTTCGTGTGGAGAATATTAGCGGTGCTGGAACCTCTAAATACTATTTTCGCCGGATATTCTATTTCAATTTCGTGGTTTAATTCTATGGCTTCATAAAGTGGATTTGCCCAAGCTATAACGCGTAACTGCCGACCTTTTAAATCTATCCAAATCCGCTTATGATATTTTTCCTTAATGACTTTTAGTTTATCGGCTATTTGCTTTGGTTCCATTAAATTATTAATACCGCTATTTAATCTAGCGCCATAAATTAATGGACAGGTTAATAATTTATCAATTTCTTTTTCATTATATAAATTTGGTAATGTAGCAATTAATTGACAATCTTTTTTCATAGTCCTCCTTATTGCGTATTTTTTACGCATTAAATACTATTTTTAAAAGCAACTAAATTGCTTCTCTAATTACATTATATGCGTATTATTTACGTTTGTCAATGTTTTTTAATTCTAATCTGTGAATTATTTTATTAAAATCATACTAAAAAAATTATAAGTTAAATTTTTATAAGAATAAGCTAAAATACTCATATAATTAAAAATGTTGCATATACTACTATTGCAAGTGAATTGCAAATATATTGCACTTGACTTTTGAATTAAAATCCAGTATTATGATTAGTGAGGAGGGATTTTATGAATACAATATCTAATACAACTAATTTGACTATCAGAATAGACAAAGACTTAAAAAAAAGTGTTGATAATTTGTTTAAACAATTAGGAACTAATACTAATTCAGCTATCAATATGTTTTTAAGACAATGTGATAGAGAACAAAGTCTTGTTTTTACACCTACTTTAGCGCCAACACCAAGTCAAGAATTACTAGAGTCTTTACAAGAAACAGAAGATATAATAAATGGCAAAGTAAAGGCTAAAGGCTATCGAGATATAAACGAATTAAAAAAGGATTTATTATCAGATGACTAAATATGAAATTAAATACTCAAGCACATTTAAAAAGTCTTTAAAAAAGTTATCTAAACAAAATAAAGATCTTGATAAGCTGTTTAGTGTTATTGAAAAATTAGCTAATAAAGAAAAATTAGAGTCAAAGTATAAAAATCACACTCTAATAAATGATAAATACTATAAAAATTGTAGTGAGTGCCATATAGAGCCAGATTGGCTACTAATTTATCGATATGAAGAAAAGCAACTACTGCTCGTAATGGTTAATACTGGTAGTCACAGCAATTTATTTAACAAATAAGAGGATCAATTCCTCTTTTTTTCTAGTTTATATTTTTTCGACTTTCTAAAAAGTAAACCAATTTACTAAATAATATAGCTAGATATACAAAAAAAGAACTGATATTTTTTTTCAGTTCCTATTTATTTAAAAGCTCAAAGCTTTATATACTATGGCAGGGGAAGCAGGATTTGAACCCACGACATTCGGTTTTGGAGACCGACGTTCTACCAGCTGAACTATTCCCCTAATTTTTGAGACAAGTTAATTATATCATATCCTTATATTTTATTCAATAACTTTATTTTTTTTCATATATTATATTAGGTGACTAACTATTAAAAGTCAATATATTTTTAATAGAAAGTTATAAATGGAAAAGTATCCCACGCCAAAAAGA
>CANQNL010000019.1 GCA_947625215.1 uncultured Bacilli bacterium
AAAAAACAATGTTCCACGTGAAACATATAATAAATAAAAAAAGAACAATGTTCCACGTGAAACATAGAATAAATATAAAAAGAACAATGTTCCACGTGAAACATAAAATAATTATAAAAAGAACAATGTTTCACGTGAAACATATAATAAGTATAAAAGAAACAATGTTTCACGTGAAACATATATAATATAATTTGCTTTTTTTAAACAATTAATATATATTATTAATGGCACAACATTTATATTCGAACCAGGTCAGAATCGGAAGATAGCAGCCTTAAGGATCACTAAATGTGTGTGCCTTTTATATGGGTGATGGTATGAATAAATATATGGAATTAGCATTTAAAGAAGCAGAAAAATCATTGAAATATGATGATGTGCCAGTTGGTGCTGTTATTGTTGAATGTGGTAAGATAATTGCAAAAGCGCATAATACAAAAGAAAAAAAACAGATAGTAATAAATCACGCTGAAATTAATGCTATAAAAAAAGCGTGTAAAAAAAAGAAAAATTGGTATTTAAATAATTGTGAATTATATGTTACATTAGAACCTTGTAAAATGTGTATGGGAGCAATTGAACAAGCTCATATTAAAACAGTTATATATGCCACTTCTAGAAATGAAAAAAATGCATCAAGTACAGTAAAATTAATTAAAGGTGAAGGCAGTGAAAAATCTCAAAAAATGCTAAAAACCTTTTTTGAAAATAAGAGAAAATAATATAAAGTTATTTTCTTTTATTGTGGATAAATGATATAATTATATTAGTTTTAGAAGGTGATAATTGTGTACCAAGCATTATATCGAAAATATAGACCAAAGACTTTAGAAGAAATTGGTGGACAAGATACAATCGTAAAAATAATAAGAAACTCTATTGAACAAAAACATATAAATCACGCTTATTTATTTGCTGGTCCAAGAGGTACTGGAAAAACTAGTATTGCTAAAGTATTTGCAAAAATGGTTAATTGTGAAAACTTAGAAAACGGTATTCCCTGTGGAAAATGTATTAGCTGTATGCAAACAAACAATAGCGATATTATAGAAATAGATGCCGCATCTAATAATGGTGTTGATGAAATAAGAGAGCTTAGAAATAAAGTAAATTTAGTTCCTTCATATGGAAAATATAAAGTATATATTATTGATGAAGTTCATATGTTAACACCAGGAGCCTTTAATGCACTGTTGAAAACTTTAGAGGAACCACCGGCGCATATAATTTTTATTTTGGCTACAACAGATCCTCATAAAATACCAGAAACAATATTATCTAGATGTCAAAGATTAGATTTTAAAAAAATAAGTGACGAAAGTATTATTAAAAGACTATCAGAAATATCAAAAAAAGAAAATATTGATATTGAAGAAGAAGCTTTAAAAGAAATTGCTAGATTATCTGATGGTGGAATGCGTGACTCCATTGGAATGCTTGACCAGGCAATAGCGTATTCAGATGGAAAAATAACCGTAAAAGATATCCACGATATTAATGGAACATTAACAGCTAAGGATTTAAGTGAACTTATTACATCTATAATTAATTCAAACATTAAAGATGTTTTAATTAAATTAGATAATTACAATGTTAAAGGTAAGAATTTTGTAAAATTAACGGAAGAAATTATTACCTTTATGCGTAATATTTTATTGTATAAAAACGCTTCAGATTATTTTAAAACCATAAATAACAACGTAGATTTATATGAAGAAATATCTAAAAATGTATCAACAAAAAAAATATTAGAATATATTCAAATATTAAATAATAGTTTATTAGAAATGAAAACTACAAATAATCCAAGATTAATTTTAGAACTGGCTATTATTCAAATGTTAGATACAAAAAAAGAAGATAAAGAAGAATCAGAAACGATACCAGTTCATTTTGAAATAAAAAAGGAAGAAGTTTCTTCAAATAAGGAATTAGAAAAAACAAAAGAAGTTCCAATTTCAAATAAAAAATTAGAAACGACAAAAGAAATGCCAATTCCAAATAAAGAAATAGAAAAAGCAAAAGAGATACCTAAAAAAGAAAACAAAGAACTTGAAAGAAAAATAGAAGAAATAAAACAAATTAGAATAAATAATACTTTAGCTAAATTTTCAAAAAAACATATGCAAGAAATAAAACAAGCAATTGAAAAATTTAATAATTATTTGTTAGATTCTGATATTAGTTCATATGCCTCTATTATATTAGATGGTACTTTAAAAGCCGCTAGTGATACTAATTTGATATTTGTCTATAACAATGCTAGAACTGCAAATCTTTTTAACGAAAACATTATAGAAATAGAAAAAGCAATTGAAAAAGTATTAACTGAGAATTATAAAGTAATTGCCACCGATACTGTTCATTGGGAAAAAATAAAACAAGAATTTAACGGAAAGAAAAAAGAATATAAATACATAGAAGAAGATTTTGATATAGCAGATATTTTAAATACCAATTCAACTAATTCAGAATTAACAGAGTTTCAAGATATAATAGAATATAATTAAAAAGGAGAGATGATTATGAATATTCAAGCAATGATGAAACAAGCACAAAAAATGCAAAAAGATATGATGAATTCTAAAAACGAAATTGATAATATGACTTTTGAAGGAAAATCATCATTAGTAACAGTTGAAATGAAAGGAACAAAAGAAATTACTAAGGTATCTATTGATGCTGAAGTAATTGAAAAAGATGAAATAGAAATGCTAGAAGATATGATTTTAGTAGCTGTAAATGAGGCTAGCAAAAAAGTTGATAAAGAAACAGAAGAAAAATTAGGTAAATATACTCAAAGAATGCCAGGTTTATTTTAATGTATCCAAAAACTATTTTACATTTAATTGAATGTTTTAAAAAATTTCCTGGGATAGGTGAAAAAACTGCCGAAAGGCTTGCACTTTCTTGCCTAGAACTGGATGATGAAACAATTGAAACATTTACTGCTTCATTAAAAAATAGTAAAACTAAAATTAAAAAATGCCAAAAATGTGGAAATTTATCAGAAGATGATTTATGCGATATTTGTAAAGATGAATCTAGAAATAAAGAGATTTTATGTGTCGTTGAAGAAAGTAAAAATATTATTCTATTTGAAAAAGTAGGAACATTTAATGGTATTTATCACGTTTTAGGTGGATTAATATCTCCATTAGACGGTGTTAATCCAGAAGATATTAATATTTCATCACTTATAAAAAGAATTGAAGAAGAAAAAATAAAAGAAGTAATATTAGCCGTGAAACCTACTGTTGAAGGTGAGACGACAGCTTTATATATTAGAAAATTATTAGAAGGTAAAGACGTAATAATTTCTAAAATAGCTCACGGAATTCCTATGGGAGCTGATATGGATTATATTGATTCCTTAACATTAGAAATAGCACTATCTGAACGAAGTCCAATTTCATAAATTAATAATAAAAATATATAATATACCAGAGGTGTATTATGCTTGATAAACTAATTTTTGTATTAAAAAAAATAATTACTAGTTTTGTAATGCTTTATGGTTATAATTTATTAGTACCAGCCGTGGCAATTATTCCCATTAATACAATTACCATAATATTGCTCACAATATTTGGACTTCCAGCATTGATATTTTTAATAGTAATTAGATTATTAATATATTAGGGGGAAAGTATGCTTGATAGATATATTGAAATTCAACCAATCGTTTATAAGATATTAAAAAATGCTGTTAGTAAAGATAAGTATTCACACGCTTACCTTTTTGAAACTAACGGCTTTTACGATAGTTATAATTTTATAATATCTTTTGTAAAAGCTTTATTATGTCCTAAAAAAATGACAGATAGTGAGCATTGTAATGATTGTTATCAATGCCATATTATTGATTCAGGTAATTTTCCCGAAATAAAAATAATAGAGCCTGATGGATTATGGATAAAAAAAGATCAACTTATAGAATTGCAAAACGAATTTAATAAAAAAGCCGTAATTGGAAATAAAAAAATATATATAATAAAAGAAGCGGACAAGCTTAATAAACAAGCTGCTAATTCTATTTTGAAATTTTTAGAAGAACCAGAAGAAGGAATTATCGCCATATTAATGACTGATAATATTTATGGTATTTTAGAAACAATTAGATCAAGATGCCAAATAATTAAATTAAAAGAAGATAAAAATAATTATAGTGTCAAAGATACACTAAATAAATTAAGCTATATTTTATATAAAAAAGAAGAAATTGAAAACGAACAAAAAGAAAAAATATTAAAAGTTTTAAAATTTATAAAATATTATGAACAAAATCATATGGATACGATTTTATATATGCAGAAACTTTGGCACGATAATATCAAAAACAAAAATGAATTAGAAATAGCTTTTGAAATTATGATTTTATATTATAAAGATATTTTAAATTATCTTTCAGGCCGAAAAATAGAAATTTTTAATGATTTCGAAACAGAATTATCAGAAATTGCCAATAAAAATGATATAAAAACAATATGTAATAAATTAAATATCTTGACAGAATTCAAAGAAAAGATAAAATATAATGCAAATACAAATTTATTAATGGATAAACTTATAATTACACTTGAAGGGAGGTAATATAAATGACTGAAGTAGTTGGAATAGCTATTAACGAAACTGGACGAGTATATTATTTTGATCCAAATGGTTTTAAATTAAAAAATAATATAACTGTAATTGTCGAAACAGATCAAGGTTTTCAATTTGGAAAAGTAGTTAAAGAACAATTCGAAATAAATCCCAAAGAATTAAAAAGTTCTTTAAAAAAAGTTATTCGAATTTCGACTAAAGAAGATTATCTTCAACATAAAAGAAATTTAAAAGAAGCTAAAGAAGCTTTAAATAAATGTCAAAAATTAGCTGATAAAAAAGACCTTAAAATGAAGATTATGGACGCTAGTTATACCTTTGATAGAGATAAATTAATATTTCGTTTTTTAGCTGATAATCGCGTTGATTTTCGTGAACTTGCAAAAGAACTCGCAACTATTTATAAAGTGCGTATTGAATTAAGACAAGTAGGAGTTAGAGATAAAGCTAAAGAAGTAGGCGGTTGTGGACTTTGCGGTCAAAAACTTTGCTGTTCTAGATTTTTAAAAGATCTAGATGCCGTATCAATTAATATGGCTAAAAACCAAAATCTTTCTTTAAATCCTTCTAAGATTAATGGCGTTTGTGGTCGATTACTTTGTTGTCTTAAATATGAAGATGAGGGTTATAAAGAATGCCGCCGAGGTATGCTTAAAATTGGAGATAAAGTTGAAACTGAATTTGGTGAAGGTAAAGTTATTGGTTTAGAAATTTTAAAACAACAATACAAAGTTGAAGTTCCAGAGCACGGAATTATTATGGTTAATCGTGAAGAATGCAAGTAATAAATGATTTATTAGGATATAAAAACATAAAAATATATCAAGATACAGATATGTTTAGCTTTTCCTTAGATTCTGTTTTACTGCCCAATTTTATAACCTTAAATAAAAATATTCATAATATTTTAGATATAGGAACAGGTAATGCCCCAATTCCTTTGATATTAAGTACAAAAACGAAAGCTAATATCATTGGTATAGAAATTCAAAAGGAAGTAAGTATTTTAGCTGAAAAATCAGTAAAATTAAATAAATTAGAAAATCAAATTAAAATCATAAATGCTGACATTAATGAAATAAAAGATGAATTTGCAATAAATTCTTTTGATGTAATAATTTGTAATCCACCTTTTTTCGAAATTAATGAGACATCAAACTTGAATCATAAAGAATATAAAACTATCGCTCGTCACGAGGTAAAATTAAATATAAAAGATATATGTGTTATAGCCAAAAAATTATTAAAAAATAGCGGAGTTTTGGGAATAGTTCATAGACCTGAAAGATTAGTTGATATTCTTAAATCAATGAGAGAAAATAATATTGAACCAAAGCGAATAAGATTTGTTCATCCTAAAAAAGGTGAAAATGCCAATATCGTTTTAGTCGAAGGTGTACTTAATGGAAAAAAAGGATTAAAAGTAATTTCTCCGTTAGTAAGTCATTTATCTAATGGCGATTATACTGAAGAAATTAAAAAATATTTTGAATAGAGTGATATTATGAGTCAAAAAAGTTATGATGGAAAACCAACTTTATATATAGTACCTACTCCAATAGGTAATATGGAAGATATTACCTATAGAGCAGTAAGTATTTTAAAAGAAGTTGATGTTATATTTGCTGAAGATACACGTGTAACTAGAGAATTATTAAAACACTTTGAAATAAAAAAAACTTTAATATCTAGTCATTTATATAATGAAAATAATAATCAAAAAAAAGAAATAAAATATTTAGAACAAGGTAAAAATATTGCGGTTGTTAGTGATCGTGGTACACCAGTTATAAGTGATCCTGGGTATATTTTAGTAAAAGAAGCAATTGATAAAAATTATAATGTTGTTTGTCTTCCTGGATCAACAGCTTTGATACCTGCTATCGTTATGTCAGGATTAGGTGATGGTCCATTTACTTTTTATGGTTTTTTAAATAGTAAAGAAACAAAAAGAAAAAAAGAACTTGAAGAACTTAAAGAACATAAATTTACGTTAATTTTTTATGAAGCACCACATAGAATTGATAAAACACTTGAAAATATAAAGAATATTTTTGGTGATCGAAAAATAGCTATTGTTAGAGAAATCAGTAAAAAATATGAAGAAGTTATTAGAGGAACCGTTAGTGAAGTTATAAAACAAATTAATAACATAAAAGGTGAAATAGTTTTAGTCGTAGAAGGAAACAAAGAAAAAAAAGACTTTAGTTCACTATCAATTATTGACCATATCAATATTTATTTAAAAGAAGGAAAAGATAGTAAAGAAGCTATTAAGTTAGTAGCTAAGGACCGAGAAATACCTAAAAGCGAAGTTTATAATCTATACCACAAGGGGTGATAAAATGAAATTAATTGTTGGTCTAGGTAATCCTGGAAAAGAATATGAAAATACTAGACATAATGCTGGATATAGATTTTTAGATACATATGCTAAAAATAAAAATCTAAATTTCAGTAAACACAAATTTGATGGTGTATATGCTGAATTTAATTATAATAATGAAAAAGTAATTTTATTAAAACCCGAAAGTTATATGAATCTTTCTGGTGAAGTAATAAGCAAATATGTAAGTTTTTTCAAAATTAACAATGAAGATATCCTAATTATTTGTGATGATTTAGATACTAAAGCTGGCAAAATAAAATTAAGATATAAAGGTAGTTCAGGAGGACATAATGGACTTAAAAACATTGAAAAACATCTACATACAAATGAATATAAAAGAATAAAAATAGGAATTTCTAATGATAAAGATCACGATACAATTGACTATGTAATAGGAAAAGTATCAAAAGAAGAATTAAATAAATTAAACTCAGTAAATAGCCTTGCTGTAAAAATTCTGGATGATTATTTAAATATGAGTTTTGATAATTTAATGAGTAAATATAATAGTGAAAAATAATATGAGTTTTATTGATAAAATTTTTGATGATAATTCATCCAAAGAAGTAATTGGGCTTAATACTGAGTTAAAAAGTATATACATATATAATTTATTTAAAAAGAAAAATAAAAACATTATTTTTGTTACTTCAAACATTCACGATGCAAATAAATTATATAATTCATTAACCAACTATACTGATAAAGTATGGTTTTTCCCGATGGATGATTTTTTAACTAGTGAAGCCATTGCTATATCACCAGAATTTAAAATTAGTAGATTAGAAGCTATTAATAATATTTTAAATGGTGATAAAAATATCATTATTACAAACTTAATGGGCTATTTACGTTTTCTACCTCCAAAAGAAAACTTTAAAAATAGTTATTTAAATATCAAAGTTAACGAAGACTATAATTTAAAAAAATTAGCTGAAAAATTATTTTATTTAGGATATAAAAAAGAAACTATTATTAATATGACTGGCGAAATAGCAGTACGTGGTTTTGTCTTAGATATTTTTCCTATTAATAATGATAACCCTATTAGAATAGAATTTTGGGGAGATACGGTAAGTTCTATTAAGACTTTCGATATTGATACGCAAAGAACAATTAATAATATTAATGAAATAAAAATTTATCCTAATACTGAGTTTCTAATAAATAGAGATAACTTTGAAATACCATATCGTGATATGTATAAATATGTTGAAGTTACAAATATAGCTGGTTATTTGGATAATAAAATTACAATATATGATAATTATCAAGATTTAAAAAATAATTATAGTTTTTTGTTAGAAGAAATTATGAACTATAACATCAGTACTGATAGAAGTCAGGATACAAAATATATGAATAGTTTTGAAGAAGTTGAAGATAATAATGCAATTATCTTTGAAAACTTTCAAAATAAACAAAGTGTCAAAGATACACTAATATTTAAAAACGTTGATATTCAAGGATTTAAACAAAATCCTAATGAAATAAATAAAATGTTAGATTTTTATCTTAAATCAAAGAAAAAAGTTATTATATGTTTAGATAATAGATACCAAATAAATAATTTAATTAGTTTATTGGATAATAAAAAATTAGTATATACAAACGAAAATGAAATATTTAATGATAAATTAAATTTAATTGTAAAAAAAATAAATAATGGTTTTATAACTGATGAATATGTTGTTATTAGTAAAAAAGAATTATTTGGAAATAATGAAGAAAGAAGTTATAAAACTAAATTTAGGTATGGTTCACGTATAAAAGATATCACTAAATTGGAAATTGGTGATTATGTAGTCCACGGAGCCCACGGTATAGGAAGATATTTGGGAATAAAAACAATTGTAAAAAATGGATTAAAAAAAGATTACTTGACCGTTGAATATCGTAATAATGATAAATTATATATTCCTGTGGAAAAATTAGAACTTATTTCCAAATATTCTGGAAAAGAAGGGGTTAGTCCAAAGTTAAATAAACTTGGAAGTCACGAATGGGAAAAAACTAAAGCAAGAGCTCGTAAAAAGGCTGAAGACATTGCTGAAGATTTATTGAGATTATATGCTTTAAGAGAATCTAAACAAGGCTTTAGTTTTAATAAAGATAGCGAAGAGCAAATTTTATTTGAAAAAGAATTTGAATATGAGGAAACTAAAGATCAAATCCGAGTTACTGAAGAAATTAAAAAAGATATGGAAAGCTCTAAACCAATGGATAGACTTTTATGTGGTGATGTTGGTTATGGTAAAACAGAAGTTGCTTTTAGAGCTATATTTAAATGTATTTTATCTAATAAACAAGCAGCTTTTCTTTGCCCAACAACGATTTTATCTTCTCAACATTATAGCAATGCCATAAAAAGATTTTCTTCATTTCCTATTAATATTGCTATTTTAAATAGATTTGTTTCCGCTAAAGAAACAGCACAAATTTTAAAAAATTTAAAAGAAGGTAAAATCGATTTATTAATTGGAACTCACCGAATATTAAGTGATGACGTTGAATATAAAGATCTAGGTCTTTTAGTAATTGATGAAGAACAGAGATTTGGAGTAAAACATAAAGAAAAAATCAAACAATATAAAAATAATATTGATGTTTTAACTTTATCAGCTACGCCTATTCCAAGAACATTACAAATGTCGTTAGCCGGACTTAGAAGTTTATCAATGCTAGAAACTCCGCCCGTAAATAGATATCCTATTCAAACTTATGTCCTTGCTTATAATAATCAAATTATAAAAGAAGCCGTATATAAAGAATTATCTAGAGAAGGGCAGACGTTTATTTTATTTAACCATATCCAAAATATGGAATCTAAATTAAACGAAATAAAAAGTTTAATTCCTGATGCTAAAGTGGAAATAGCCCACGGAAAAATGACTAAAAATGAACTAGAAAATGTAATGAATAGGTTTAATAATAAAGAATTTGATGTTTTACTTTGCACAACAATTATTGAAACGGGTATTGATATTCCTTCTGTTAATACTTTAGTTATTATTGATGCCGATAAATTTGGCTTATCGCAGTTATATCAAATCCGAGGTAGAATTGGAAGAAGTAATAAAATAGCTTATTGTTATTTAATGTATGATCAGAAGAAAATATTATCAGAAATTGCTACTAAACGACTTACAGTTATTAAAGATTTTACTGAATTAGGAAGTGGTTTTGCAATTGCAATGCGCGATTTATCAATAAGAGGTGCTGGCGATATTTTAGGTAGTGAACAAGCTGGTTTTATTGATAGTATTGGAATTGAATTATTTTTAGAAATGTTAAATGAAGAAATAAATAAATTAAAAGGAATAGAAGTAGCAAAAGAAGAAGAAAAGCAAACTCCACTTATTGATGTTGAAACATCTATTAGTGATGAATATGTATCTGAAGAAGAATTAAAAATAGAAATTCATAAAAAAATTAATTCAATTAATTCATATGAAAAATTATTAGATGTTAAAAAAGAATTGGAAGATCGCTTTGGAAAAGTATCTGAAGAAGTTATTATTTATATGTATGAAGAATGGTTTGAAAAGCTTGCAAGCAAAATAGGAGTTAATCAAATTAGACAAACTAAGAATTTTATTGAAATTACTTTAGATAAAGAATTAACAAAAAAAATAGATGGTGAATATCTATTTTATGAAACCAGTTTGTTAAGCCGAATGTTTAGATTTAGTATGAAATTTGAACGTTTAATTATTACTTTAGATACGATTAAATTAGATAAACATTTTATATATTATTTAATTGATTTTATGAAAATCTTACAAAAAAGTATTAAAAATGCCTAGAAAAATCTTAGGCATTTTTGATTGCTAAATTATTTATCTAAATAACTCATAAGTTTAGGAACAATTTGTTTTTTACGGGAAACAATACCTTTAAAGAAGTCAGCTTCTTCAATATTATTAACACCTAAAGCAAGTTCAAAATAATATTTGCTTTTTTTATTAAATAAAATATATGAGCCTTCATTTAAGATGTCAGTAATTAAAAAAGCGGCAACAGTATAGTCTTCATTTTTTTCCATATTATTTAAAGCCTTAATGATTTCATCTTTTTTGTTCATAAGTTCTTCAGGATTCATTGTCGAAATTTGGCCAATACCCATTTTCTGATTATCAATAGTAAAGTTTTTAAAGTCACCATAGATAATTTCATCAATAGTTTTACCTGCAATACTAGAACCAGCTTTAAACATTTTCATTCCATAACTTTTATAATTAACTTCTGCAATTTTAGAAACTTCTTCAAGGGCTATTTTATCAAGTTCAGTAGTAGTTGGAGAAGTCAAAAGTAAAGTGTCAGATATAATACCAGACATCATAAGACCGGCAATTTTTTTAGGAATTTTAACATTATTTTCTTTATACATACAATATAAAATTGTCTCTGTACAGCCTACTGGCATATTTCTAAAATTAATTGGCATACTAGTACCAATATTACCTATTTTATGATGATCGACAATTTCAACAATTTCTGCTTCATCTAATCCGATAACACTTTGTTCTTTTTCGTTATGATCCACTAAAATAACTTTTTTTGGTGTATTATTATCGGCTGCACTTAATCTAAATAAACCTAAGCATTTTCCATTATTATTTAAAATAGGATAATTACTATATTTTCTTTTATTTGCGACTTCTAAAACATCGAATAAAGCATCATTTTCATTTACGCAAATAATTTCATCTTTTTTAATTCTATCGGCAATATAATTACTTAACACCACTAAATTAGCAGTAGTAATTCCATTATAATGTGTTTGAATAATATCAACCTTATTTTTTTTAGCAATTTCTAAATGTTCAGGTTGCATTTTCGTATTATTTGTTAAAATAATAATTGAAGCGCAATTATTAACCGCATATTCAATAATAGTGTGACGGTCTCCAGTAATTAATACACTTTCTCTATCAATTTTAATTTGCTCTTTAAAAGTTGTACTACGATATGATGGGGAAATAATATTTCCTTCAATTTCATCATCAAATCTTAAAATTTCTTTGGCATCTAAGGCTTCCAATAAATTATCATAAGAAGTATGAAGACGGTCAAATTTTCCAGAAATTAATTTCCCGGCAATATCTTTCATTGATACAGCGCCTTTATATTTACCATCTTTAGAAACAACAGGAATAGTGCTTATACTAGTTTCATTCATACATTTATAGGCATCATAGATTGAATCATTTTCATTTAAAAAGCACCCCTTAATATAATCAACATCTTTAATCTGAATACGAACATCATTTAAAAATTTCGGCGTTTTAACTTTAAAATAATTTAAAGCAAAAGCCGTTTCCCGATTAATACTACCTAAAATTCGAGGTTCGGTATTTTCTCCTAACTCATTTTTTAAATAAGATAAAACGATAGAAGATGTTACACTATCGGTATCAGGTTTTTGATGTCCAAAAATTAGAGTTTGTTTCATAAAATCATCTCCTCGTAAAAAAAAAAGAAAATTAGAACTCAACTAAGCTAGTTACAAATAAAACTAATAAACAAATAACTAAAGTAACCACAAAGGCAATAATAAAGAATGTCAAACTGCGAAGATAAGTATTTTTATGAGTATCGACATTTTCTTTTTCAGAAATATCGGCAGGTGCATCTTCAATTACTGAAGATTTTGATAAATTTATAAATACTTCAGGTGAATTTTGACTTTGTTTAATATCGTCATCAAGACTTTCATTATTTAAAGGTTCAATTTCCATTATTGAAAATTTGGTGTTTCCTTTATCAAAAGCATCGTTTAATTTATTAGAAGCAAAAAATAGAAATTCATCAAAAGTATCAAAAGAAAACTGACCTAATGAGTTTTTAAGAATAGGCTCGTAATAACACCATTTTTCTTCTTCCATAAAGCCAATAAACCAGTGTCTAAATTTTTCAGAAGAATCATTATGATTAGCTTTTTCAAAATAAAATCTAGTAACTTCGTGATTGGTCGCAGTTAAAAACAGAGCCATAAATTCAATTGTCTCATTACTCCTAGTTAAATCAAATTTTCTTTTATTTAAAGATGCTTTTTGATTATTAACGATATATTCATATAAATCGTTATTATTTTTAATTCCTAGGTTACTAAATTGTTTTATGATTTCATTATTATCCATAATGCACCTCTTTATTTTCTTTACATATTTATAATATCACATAAATGATATAAAGGCAAAATTAAAAGTATAATTTTGACAATAAAACACAAAATATACATAGAAAGAAGGTAAAAAATGAAAGCAACAGGTATTATAAGGCGAATAGATGATTTAGGGCGAATAGTTATCCCAAAAGAAATAAGAAAAAATTTAAGATTAAAAAACGGCGAAAATCTAGAAATATTTATTGATGAAAATGAAAATATTATCTTAAGAAAATATAATCAAATAGATAAATTAAAAGATCTTGCTCAAAATATTACTAGTTCATTTTATAATATAACAAAAAATAACATTTTTATAACAAATACCAATAATTTTATTTCAGTTAGTACTAAATATAAAGAGTATATGGATAAAGAATTATCAAAAGAAATTATTAAAATGATAAATGCGCGCAAAGATGTTAAGGCAGATGGGGAAATATGGTTAACTGATGAGAAAAAAGAAATGGGCTATTTTGCTTTTTGCCCAATAATTTCAAACGGTGATGTAATTGGTTCTAGTATAATTTTGTCAGATAAAACAGTAAGTGATGAAGATTTTAATTTGTTAAAAATAATTTCAACTTTTTTAGCCAAGTATATTGAAGAATAAAAGATGATATGCTATAATTGGTGAAAAGCAATGAAAGAAAGAAGAGTAGGTGACTTTTTAGAGAGTTTATGGTTGGTGAAAATAAACAAGGTGACTACTTCGAATGGTTCTGGAGCTGCCTTTCTGAATATTTAAGTTAGGACGAGACCCGGCGTTAACGGTTTGAGGTAAGATAATCTTACAAATTAAGGTGGTACCACGTTTTTAAGCGTCCTTATATAAGGATGCTTTTTTTTGGAGTTGATTATATGCGCAAATTTGAAAAAATTAGTTTAAATCAGTTTATTCAAGATACTGAACTTACGTTAAAAGAATATAATACTTATGAAATACCAAAACGAAGTACGAAATATAGTGCTGGATACGATTTTGAATGTTTAACAGATTTTACTTTAAAGCCAAATGAAACAAAGCTTATTCCAACAGGAATAAAAGTAATAATGAATGAAGATGAAGTATTAATGCTCTATATTAGAAGTAGTTTAGGGATTAAATATAATATTCGGATGTGCAATCAAACAGGTATTATTGATAAAGATTATTATAATAATGAAGAAAATGAAGGACATATTTTTGTTAAAATTCAAAATGAAGGAAATAAAGAAAAACATTTTAAAAAAGGAGAAAAATTTATTCAAGGATTATTTATAAAATACTTAACCACCGATGATGAAAACGAAATAATAAACAAAAGAAAAGGTGGATTTGGAAGTACTAATAAGGAGGAATTATAATGAAAGATAAATTTTATATAACAACGTCTATATTTTATGCATCCGCTAAACCACATATCGGAAATTCATATGAAGGAGTTTTGACTGATGCTATTGCCAGATATAAAAGGCTTACTGGTTATGATGTTAGATTTCATACTGGTACCGATGAACACGGAGAAAAAGTTCAAAATAATGCACTAAAAAATGAACAAGAACCACAAGCATATGTTGATGAAATTGCCTTAGAGGTTAAAAGATTATTAGATATTTTAAATGTTAGTTATGATAAATTTGTAAGAACAACAGATGCTAATCATAAAAAAATTGTGGGAAAAATATTTACAAAATTATATGAAAATGGGGATATTTACAAAGGAAAATATGAGGGCTTATATTGTACCCCTTGTGAATCATTTTTTACTGAATCACAGTTAGTAGATGGAAAATGTCCTGATTGTGGTAGAGAGGTAAAAAAAGCAAGTGAAGAAGCGTACTTTTTAAAATTAAGTAAATATAATAAATGGTTAAAAGAATATATAGATAGCCATCCTGATTTTATTGAACCAGAAAGTCGTAAAAATGAAATTATGAATAATTTTATTATTCCAGGGGTTCAAGATTTATGTATTACTCGTACATCATTTGATTGGGGAATAAAAGTGCCTTTTGATGAAAAACACGTTACTTATGTATGGATAGACGCATTAGCAAACTATATTACCTTTTTAGGTTATGATCCAGATAATGAAAATGAAGATTTTAATAAATATTGGCCAGCTGATATACACATCATTGGTAAAGATATTTTAAGATTTCATACAATTTATTGGCCGGTAATGTTAAAAGCTTTAGATTTACCAATGCCTAAAAAAATATTTGGACATCCTTGGGTATTATCTGCCGATAGTGATAAAATGAGTAAATCAAAAGGTAACGTTTTATATGCTGATAAATTAGTTAATGAATTTGGTGTTGATGCTATAAGATATTATTTATTACACGAAATACCTTATGGTCACGATGGATATATTAGTTATGAATTAATTATCGATAGAATAAATTCAGATTTAGCTAACGTAATGGGTAACTTAGTAAATAGAACAATTACTATGGCTCATAAATATTTTGACGGTATTGTCTATAAACCAGAACAATTTACTGATGAAGATACCGAACTAATTGAAATGACTAAAGCTTTAAAAAATAAAGTAGAAGATAAGATGAGCCGTTTAAAAATTGCTGAAGCTATTGATGAAATTTTTGAATTATATAGAAGAAGTAATAAATATATTGATGAAACAATGCCTTGGGTTCTTGCAAAAGATGAAAACAAAAAAGAAAGATTAAAAACAGTTATCTATAATTTGTTAGAATCTATTCGAACAGCAACTGTTTTCTTGCAGGCATTTTTACCAGAAACCGCTGAAAAAATATTTTATCAATTAAATACTCAAAATAATCAAATTGATACTGTTGATAATTTTGATGGTATGGATGATGGCATAAAACTTAATAAACCTGAAGTTCTATTTGCTAGAATTGATAAAGAAAAAAAATTAGAAGAGATCTATAAAGCCGAATAAGGCTTTTTTCTTTACATTTTTATACATAAATAGTTGAGTTTTAGATTTAAAAATGCTATAGTAAAAAATGTATAATGTTGTAAGATAGGGGGAAGAAAATGGAAACAACAAAATTAACTGGATATGCTTCAATTGATAAACCTTGGTTAAAATATTATGATGAAGGAGTAGAAAAAACACCGATTCCTGATAAATCTATCTATCAGGCGGTTAAAGATAGTAATAAAGATAGACTCAAAAATATTGCTATTGACCTTCGTATGAGTCAAAATGATTTCAAAAAAGGAATTGAAATAAACTATGAGAAGTATTTTAAACGTATGGAGGATATTGCTAGATCGTATTTAAATATGGGATTAAAGCCAAATGATTTAGTAATAACTGTGCTTCCGAATATTCCTGAAAGTAGAATGCTTATATATGGTTTAAATATTTTAGGAGTTACAGTTTATCCTATTTCACCTATGACATCAGCTAGCCAATTAGAAAGTATTATATCTGAAAATAATGTTAAAAATGTCGTTATGTTTTCAGGATTTTATGACAAATTTAAGTCAGTTTTAGAAAAAGAAAATTTAGATAGTTTATTATATGTAACGGGAACAGAATCTCTTCCAAAATTTATGCAAACACTTAATAAAATAAAAAATGGTAAAATTGATAAATCACTTATCAAAGAAAATGTTTTATTATGGGATGAATTTGATAAACTAAAAAAAGGTTATAAAGGAAAGTTAGACCCTTATTATGATGAAGATCATACGGCAATTATTGTCGGTACTAGTGGAACTACAGGTATTCCAAAAGGAGTTTGTCTAACTGATAGAAATTTAAATGCTATAGCTATTCAGCATCGAACAAGTGATATTATTCACGAAGAAGAAGTTATGTTAGATGCTTTAATTCAGTCTATCGGATATGGAGTTTCAACAATGCATTATACAACTTATTATGGCAATAAAAATATTTTAATTCCTGAATTATTAACTGATAGATTTCCTGAGGTTTTATGTAAAACACATCCAGATCATTTTACTGGTGGTCCAGTTCACGTTGAATATTTATCAAAAAGTAAAGAATATGCCGAAGGAAAGTTACCTAAATTAAAAAATTTAGTTTCTGGCGGAGCGACTTTATCTAAAGAATTAGAAAAGAAAATGAACCACGTTGATGAGGGATATGTCGAACAAGGAATTGACGAAAATATTCTTGTAAGACAAGGATTTGGCGCTACTGAAAATGGTGGCTGCGGAGCTTATGCCCGCAGGGGAACATATAAATTTGGTGGTGTTGGAATTCCATTACCATATGATACAATTTCCGTTTTTGAGCCAAATACTGATAATGAATTAAAATATGGTGAAGAAGGCGAACTATGTATTGAAGGACCTACAGTTATGAAAGAATACTTAAATAATCCAGAAGAAACAGCTAAAGTCTTACAAAAACATAGCGATGGTAAAACTTGGCTTCATTTAGCCGACCTTGGAACTATTGATGAAGATGGTCACGTATTTATAACTGATAGAATTAAAAATATCTTTATGAGAACAGGCTTTAATGTTCATCCATCAAAGATTCAAGAATATATAAATACTTTACCTTGTGTAAAAGATTCTGTAGTTATTGGATTTGATCATCCAGAGGAGCAAAAAGTACCCGTTGCTTTTATAACATTAACTGAAGAAGCTGAAAAAAATGAAGAAGAAGCTTTACAATATATTCAAAGTATGTGTTATGAAAATTTAGAAGAACTTTCAATTCCATATGATTGGATTATTACTGATACTTTACCACGTAATTTAGGTGGTAAAATAGACACAAATTTATTAATGCAAATTTCTGATATCGACTATATGAAAGACAAAAAAGCAACAGGAAAAGTATTAAAATTAAGAAAATGAGTTGTCTCATTTTCTTTTTGAATGTATAATATAAATGTAAGGTAGGTGGAAAAATGGTTAGTATTATATTTTCCCTTTGTAGTTTTATTTTTATGACATTTGTAGTTATGTTTTATTTTACTAAAAACAGAATAAACAATCTTGAAAATAAAATATATTCATACTTGTTAATTGCTAACTTTTTAGGACTTTTTATAGATATTATTGGCTTTGGACTTTTAAAAATGTATGAGCCGACAGCTTTAGTAAATTTAGTTGTCTCACATCTTTATCTTTTATATTATTTTTCTTGGGGATATCTTCTTACCTTATATGTATATAGTATTTCTTTTGATCAAAAAAATAATACTTTGAATCATAAAACAGGAATTTCCATATTCTATATAATTGTTACGATTTTAGTTATTATTTTACCAGTTCATATAAATGTTTCAGATAATGCTGCATATTCATATGGAGTAGGAGTAAACTTAGTATATATTTTATCAGGTATTTTTATTGCTTTTAATTTATTTTGTGTATTTAAAAAATTTAAAAAAATCCGCTTAAAAAAATATACGCCTATATTTATGCTTTTATTTTTAACTATTACAGCTATGGCTATTCAAAAATGTAATCCGGAAATTACCTTATTGGTAACCTGTCAATCAGTAGTAACCTTTATTATGTATTTTACGATTGAAAACCCTGATGCCCAGTTAATTGGTGAATTATATAAGAATAAAAAAATTATTGAAAAATCAAATGAGGATATTTCAAGATTTTTATTTAGAATGACTCAAGATATTAGAAAACCAATAAAAGATATAATTACCCTTAGCCGTGATATGTCAACAATGAAAAATAAAGACCAATTAATATCAGCAAGTAAAAATATTAATTTATATAGTAATCAAATAGATTTTTTGATTAATAAAGCTTTAAATATTTCAGATATGGATACCCAAAAAATAAAAGTGTTTGATAATCGTTATAATGTAAGTAATTTATTTAAAAGTATTGCAGTTAGAGCTAAAGAGGAAATACCAGATAACGTAAAATTCGAATTTAATATTGCGAGTAATTTACCAATGTATTTATATGGTGATTCAATTAAATTAAAGCAGGCTATTTCCTCAGTAATTAGTATTGCAAGTAGCTTTACTAAAGAAGGCTTTATTTCGTTAGATATAAGCTCAATGATTAGATATAATATATGCCGATTAGTAATTATGATTGAAGATTCCGGTAGAGGAATTGGTATTGACCGAATAAATGAAATTTTAAGTTTTTCGAATGAAGAATTAGAAAATATAAAGGTTGATAAAGAAGAAAATGAAAAACTTAATATTATTGAAGTTAAAAAAATTATTCAAATGCTTGGCGGCAACTTTATGTTAAAAAGTGAAGAAGGTGTAGGAACTACTGTTACTATTGTCCTTGAACAAAGAATAGTTGAAACAAAAGATGCTGAAATTACTAAGACTTTAGAAAACTATGAACAGTCATTACAAAGTGAGAAAAAAGTATTAGTAGTAGATGATGACGAAAAAGAACTGGCTGAGATAGAAAAAATGTTAACTAAGCAAGATTTTGCTGTTAGTTCCACCGTATATGCCAAAGATTGTGTTGAAAAAATTAGATCTAATTTAAAATATGATTTAATAATTTTAGATGATGATATTGGTGAAAATAGTGCCTTAGAGGTTTTACAAAATCTGCAAAAAATTAAAAATTTTAAAACTCCGGTAGTGGTAATGCTAAATGAAAATAAACAAGGCATTATTCTTCACTATTTGCAAGATGGATTTGCGGAATGTATAAAAAAAGAAAAATTAGAAAGTGAAATAAATAGAATTATAAAACTTTTTTAAGCCTTTTAGGGCTTTTTTCTTTATAAAAAAAGTCGGCATAGACCTTGAAACGGCTGACCGACTTAATCAGTTAGGATTAACCATTCAATTTAAAAAAGTAAAATCCTAATAGGGTTAGAAATTTAAATTTCCTTCCCTAATTAATTATATAATATAATTAACAAGAAATCAATTAGAAAAAATATTATAGTAAATTACATTTAAATAAAAAAGGTAGAATAGTGATTATTTTACTTTAATAATCATTATAATTCAAATAGTTTTGTTCTTTTTCGTAAAATGTTGTAAATTGTCGGCAAAAAACATTTGAAATCGAGGTTATATGATGTTATAGTGGAATAGTACGAGAAAGGGAGATTTTTGTGCTTACAAAAGATAAAGCAGGCAGTATCCTAGTAGTATTTTTTGTAGTATTAATTTTATTTTTAACAATTAATTTAATATGGAATTTTTCAGTCTTAGATTTAACATATTTATTATTCATCATTGGCTGTTTTATAAGATTCATTTATATTAAATTACATTAAAAAGATTATACAATATATGGTATAATCTTTTTAGGTGACTAACTATTAAAAGTCAATATATTTTTAATAGAAAGTTATAAATGGAAAAGTATCCCACGCCAAAAAGA
>CANQNL010000020.1 GCA_947625215.1 uncultured Bacilli bacterium
ATTAAAAATTTCTTTAAATTATTTCATAAAGAAAACCTCAGCTATTAAATAACTGGGGTTTGTCTACAGTCTGAATAAACATCTTGATTAAGATGTTTTTTGTTTTATTTATAATAATTTTTACATAAAAAAATTGAAGTAAACCTAATAGTTTACTTCATTACTCTTTAAATTCAAAGATAAAATCTAAAATACTTATCTCGTCCCCCTCTTTAGCGCCTAAATTTCTAAGTTCTTCATCAATCCCTAATTTTTTAAGTTTATTAGAAAATCTAAGAATAGCTTCCTCAGTATCAAGTCTACTCATTTTAAGAAGTTTTTCAATTTCCTTTCCCCTAATTACCCAGGTATTATTTTCTTTAGTAATCGTAAAAGGTTTTTCTTCTTTAAATTTGTAAATAACGTGACTTTCAAATTTTTCATCTTCATATAAATTGGTTTTTTGGATCTTATCTAACATATCAGCTATTTTAAATAAGATTATATCAATTCCTTCACCAGTTATCGCTGACATTTCGTAAACTGGTTTTTTTACTTTCTTTTTAAATTCTTCTAATTTCTCTTTAGCATTTGGCATATCCATTTTATTAGCAATAATAATTTGTGGTTTTTTTATTATTTTATCATTAAAATTTTTAAGCTCATTATTGATGATTTTATAATTTTCATAAGGATCACCATTATAACCGCCCATATCAACAATATGAGCAATTACTCTTGTTCTTTCAATATGTTTTAAAAATTTTATTCCAAGACCGTGTCCTAAAGAGGCTCCCTCGATAAGACCTGGCAAATCAGCCAAAACAAATGAACGATTATCTTTAGTTTTAACAACACCTAAATTTGGTTTTAAAGTTGTAAAAGGATAATCAGCTATTTTTGGTTTTGAAGCTGAAACTTTTGAAATAAATGTTGATTTACCTACACTAGGCATTCCTACTAAACCAACATCAGCAATTAATTTTAATTCTAATTTTACTTTACGATATTCCCCAGGCTCACCATTTTCAGCAAAATCAGGAGCTGGATTTGCATTCGTCGCAAAAGCCATATTACCGCGGCCACCACGACCACCTAAAGCCACAATTACTTCTTCATCTTTTTTTGTTAAATCGGCAATTATTAAATTTGTGTCTAAATCAGTAATTACTGTTCCGATCGGTACTGGCACAATAATATCATCAGCATTTTTACCGTGTTTACCTTTTCCTAAGCCATTTTCTCCGCGATTACCTTTAATTTTATGCTTATATCTAAAATCAAGCAAAGTATTTAAACCCGTATCAACTTTAAAAATAATATTAGAGCCTCTACCACCGTTACCACCGAATGGTCCACCTAAAGCCACATACTTTTCTCGTCTAAAAGCTTTGCATCCATTACCACCATCACCAGCAAATAATTCAATTGTAGCTTCATCGACAAACATAATAATCACCTGCTTTCTTAAAGATTATAACATATATAAAGTAAAAAAGGAACTAAAGTTTAGTTCCGCATAAAAAACATACTGTAGCATCGGGCGCTAATCTAGCCCCACATTTTGGACACAACTTAGGTCGACCTTGAGCCGCTGGAATAATTGCCGGTTTTTCCTCTTCCTCTTCTGGCTTTTCAGCTTCAACATAAGTTGTAAATGTTTCATCAGGTTGTAATTCCTCATTTGTAAATACTGTTTCAACATTTTCTGGATTTACTTGGTTTTCATTAGAGTCAGTTGTTGGTTCCTGATCTGGTACATACTCATTTCTCTTTGGCTTTTTCTTCTTTTTTTCAGGTTTTTCAAATATAATATTTTCGGTTTTGACAAATTGTTCAGTTAAATCATATTCGTTCATAATAAATGTTGGATT
Source organism: uncultured Bacilli bacterium (assembly GCA_947625215.1). Taxonomy (GTDB): domain Bacteria; phylum Bacillota_I; class Bacilli_A; order RF39; family UBA660; genus Coprosoma. The sequence continues at coordinate 1,854 of CANQNL010000020.1, forward strand.
TTTAAAAACTAATTTAGGAAAATTGTACATTGGAAAAATTATATACCAAATAGATTCATTAGGATTTTCCTTAAATCCTTTTAAAAATTCCTTTAATATTTTATTTAAAAAATATAAATTAACAAATGGAATTAAAGATAAATAAAAGTATTTCTTCTTCATTCCTACAAGGTCGATAATAACCCATATAGTATATATTGGTATATATCCCCTCCAAGCATCAACTCTAGCTTTTTTTAATAAGTAGCCTAAAGAAATTTTAACGGCAACATAGACAATGAAAAATACAAATAGTATCATTAAAAAATATTTGCCAGTACCTTCCATTAACATATTTCTAGCCTCCTTTTATAATTATAACATTATAAAGATAATTATTTATTAATTTTTGGGTTATTTTTTAAAGATGACAGTTTTTTACGTAAATCAATTGATTCACTTAGCATACTACTTCTAGTCTCACTTGTTTGGGTTGTATTCATTTTCATTCGCATATGACCAGTAGTCTGATTAAAACCTCTTTGAACTTGTGAAACACTTTTTACTTGATTTTGAACTTCAGCTGAAGTTGCACCTTTTCTAATTATCATTTTATCATCTCCTCAACCGGACCGTAAGTTAAACGGTATCCATCTATTAAGCCATATTTATGTAAAGCTTCTATGTGTTTTTTAGTTGGGTATCCTTTATGATTTTTAAAACCATACATTGGATATTTTTTATCCACTTCATACATCATATGGTCACGGGTGACTTTAGCAATTACTGAAGCAGCCGCAATACTCATACTTTTGGCATCGCCTTTTATAATTGGCATAACAGGCACATCAATGTCAATTGGCATTGCATCTGATAATACATATTCCAAAGGAACTTTTTGTTTAACTCCATCAATTGCCATTATCATCGCTTTACGACTTGCTTCGTAAATATTTATTTCATCGATTTCTTTAGCTGAAACTATTCCTACTGAACAAATTGCATTTTCCATAATATAATCATAAAATAATTCACGTTTTTTTTCAGAAAGTTTTTTAGAATCATTTAATCCTTCTAAAACAAAATCTTTCGGAAGAACTACGCAGGCCGCTACAACAGGGCCAAATAAAGGACCTCTTCCAGCTTCATCAGTGCCTCCAATATAATTAATTCCTTTTTGATATAATTCTTTTTCATAGGCCCATAAATCAGTCATAGTATCACCCTATACTTTTATTATACCAAAATTTTCAAGAAAAAACACCATTAATTGGTGTTTTATCTAACGACAATATTAACAAGCCTTCTTGGTATTACGACTACATTAATAATTTTTTTGCCTCGTACAAATTTTTTAACGTTTTCGTTAGCTAAAGCAGTTTCTTGCATAAACTCTTTAGAAGCATTTATATTTACAACTTCTTTACCACGAACTTTACCATTTACTTGAATAACCATTTCGAAATTTTCATTTACAGTTTTCTTTTCATCATAAACTGGCCAAGGGCTTTCACATAAAGGCGCTCCTAAATTACATATATCGTTAATTTCTTCAGTAATATGTGGGGCGATAGGATTTAACAAATGAATTAAAATTCTTAAATCATCTCTAGTGATGTTTGGACATTTTTCATATTCGTTAAGCAAAATCATTAATGCTGAAACTGCCGTATTATATTTCATACTATCTAAATCATTAGTTACTTTTTTAATTGTTTGATGAACTAAAATTTCGTTAGTATAACCTTCTTTATCATTTAAGTTATCTTTAATTCTCCAAATTCTATCTAAAAATTTAGAACATCCCTTAAGGCCATTAGTACTCCAAGAGGCATCTTTTTCATAATCACCGATAAACATTTCATATGTTCTTAAGGCATCAGCTCCATATTCATTTACAATATCATCAGGATTAATAACATTACCTTTTGATTTACTCATTTTTTCGCCACCAGCTAGAATCATTCCGTGAGATACTCTAACATCAATTGGCTCTTTATTAGGAACTAGTCCAATATTATATAAAAATTGATTCCAAAATCTTGCATAAAGTAAATGACGCGCTGTATGTTCCATACCACCATTATACCAATCGACTTTACCCCAATAATCTAAAGCTTCTTTTGAAACGAACTCTTTATCATTATGCGGATCCATATATCTTAAGAAATACCAACTAGAACCGGCCCAGTTAGGCATTGTATCAGTTTCTCTTCTAGCGTGTCCTCCACATTTTGGACAAGTACAATTTACCCACTCTTCAATATTAGCAAGCGGACTTTCGCCATCTTCTGTTGGTTCGTAATTAGCTACATCTGGTAGTAATACTGGCAAATCTTCTTCAGGCACAGGTACCCAACCACATTTTTCACAGTGAATTAGTGGAATTGGTTCACCCCAAAATCTTTGTCTTGAAAAAATCCAGTCTTGAAGACGGTAATTGGTTTTAGCGTGACCAATTTTATTTTCTTCTAAGAAGTCTAACATTCTACTAATTGCTTCTTCTTTTGAAGTAAGTTTATTTAAAATTCCAGAATTAATGTAAGGACCATCACCAATATAAGCTTCTTTTGATATATCTCCGCCTGATATAACTTCGATAATATTTATGCCGAATTTTTTAGCAAATTCATAATCACGATTATCGTGAGCTGGAACAGCCATAATGGCTCCTGTTCCATAGCCCATCATTACATAATCAGCTACCCAAATTTGAATTTTTTCTTTATTAAGTGGATTAATGGCTTCCAAGCCTTCAACTTTAACTCCTGTTTTTTCTTTTACAAGTTCAGTTCTTTCAAATTCACTTTTTGTTTTTGCTTCTTCCTGATATTTCTTAATTTCATCCATATTTTTAATTCTATCTTTTAATTCTTCCAAAATTGGATGTTCTGGAGCTATAGCCATAAATGTAACTCCATATAAAGTATCAGGTCTTGTGGTATAAACGGTTAATTTCTTTTTAGTACCAGCTATTTTAAAATCAACTTCAGCGCCAGTACTTTTACCTATCCAATTTATTTGACCAAGTTTTACTCTATCGGCAAATTTTGTATCTTTAAGGCCTACAATTAAATCTTCTGCATAATCACTCATTCTAAGTAGCCACTGCTCTTTTTCTTTTTGAACGACTTTACTTTTACATCTATCACAAATACCACCAGCAGCATCTTCATTAGATAATCCTGTTTTACAAGTAGGACACCAATTTATATTTTTTTTATCTTTATAAGCCATTCCGTGTTTATAAAACTCTAGAAATTGCCACTGAGTCCACTTATAATATTCAGGATCAGTCGTTGAAAATTCGCGTGACCAGTCAAATGAAATTCCTAAATCCATTATTTGTTTTTTAAAGGTTTTTATATTTTCTTTAACAGCTTCTTTAGGATGAATATGATTTTTAATAGCATATTGTTCAGCAGGAGCTCCGAAAGCATCCCAGCCCATTGGAAATAGAACATTATAACCGTTCATTCTTTTCATACGCGCAACAGCATCTAAAGCTGTATAACTACGTACGTGGCCTACGTGCAAGCCAGCACCTGATGGATAAGGAAATTCTACTAAAACATAGTATTTTTCTTTATCAAGCCCAGTTATCGCTTTAAATGTCTCTTTTTCTTCCCAATAATTTTGCCATTTCTTTTCTATTTTTTTAAAATCATACATTTTATTTACCTTCTTTCTTTTTGTATATTTTTCCAAGTATATAGTAAACGATTAAAATAAGTGGAATTAAAATTACTAACCCTACTAATAATTTAATGATATATGAATCAAATAATTCGATAATTGTTACTGTAGTAGCAATTATAAAAGCATTAGCTAGTGCAATACTATTAGCAAATTTTTTGACATCTACTTTTTTAATATCAAGTTTATAAGCATTCTTAAAAAATAACAGTTGTTTTCCATTTTTAAATGTTTCTAAACCTTTTTCTCTTTTTACAATTACAAAATAATAAACTAAGTATATAATTAAAAAACTACATACAAATATTAAAACATAATCCATAAATTACCTCCTAAAAAAGTATTATGTATAAGGACATTTTTTAAATGTGGTACCACCTTATTTCATAATACTTTATATTATCTCTAGTAGGTTTAACGCACACTTTACGATATATACTTATCATATATATAGCTCCTAAGTAAGTTCATAATCCATATTTAAAAGTTTTCACCAACCACTTTCTCTCTATAAAATATAGGGTTTACTACTACTCTTATTCATCGCTTTTTTCTAAAGTATATTATATTATATTTTAAAAAGTAGTTCAATAGTTTTATGCACAAAAAATAATTTAAAGGATTTGAAAGTATATCTTAATTTCGCTCTATGCATAAGCATTTCAACCATCAGCATAATAGGATCTAAGGATTTTTACAAGTACTTTCGGACTTTTTAATAAAAATGCAATAGAAAAACAGTTTAGTTAAACTGTTTGACCTATTTCTTTAATTAATATTTCTTTTTTATTATCAATTAAAGCTTCTATTACAATTGTTTCAACCTCATCTTTAATAATCTTACTTATTTTTCTAGCACCATACTCTTCATAATTACACTTTTTAACAACATCACTAATTACTTTATTAGTTAATGTTATATCTATTTTATTTTTATATTTTTCCTTTAAGTCTTTTAATTTCATATTAACTATCTGATTAATATTTTCTTCTGTTAATTTATTAAACGTGATAACACTATCTACCCTATTCATAAATGGAATAGAAAATTTGTCATTTAATTTTGTTTTAACTTTATTATCATTATTAAAACCGACATTTATATCGTGAAAACCAACATTAGAAGTCATTATAATAACGACATTATCAAATCTAATTACGCTTGATTTACTATCCTTAATTTTTCCTTCATCTAAAACTTGAAGGAATAAATTAATAATATCATTATGAGCTTTTTCTATTTCATCTAAAATTAGTACTGAATATGGTTTATTTTTTATTTGTTCTAAAACATTAGTGTTATCATCATAACCAACGTATCCTGGAGGTGCACCTACTATCTTACTAATACTATGAGCTTCTTTATATTCACTCATATCTAATCTAATAACATTATTATTTCCAACTAAGTTTTCGCCAAATAATTTAGCCAAATAAGTTTTTCCTACTCCAGATGGTCCACAAAAAAGACAGGAATAACATTTATCATTTAACCCTAATTTTATTTTTTTAGCAATGCCGGAAACTTTTTTAACTGCTTCATCTTGACCAATTAAATTTTGCTTAATTATTTTCTCTGTTTGTTTAATAATTGCTTTCCTTTCATTTAACAGTTCATAAATTGGAATTCCCGTTTTACTATGGACTACCTTAGCGACGTCTATTTTAGTTACTTTTTTAGGTCTTTTTTTATAAAGCGTAAGTTCTAAATTATTTATCTTATTCATCATTTCAAATTCTTTATTTTTATAAAGAGAAGCTGTTTTAAAATCATTATGTTTAATTGATTCTTTTTTAAGCTGAATAATTTCTTTTAATTTTTTATGATATTCCTTATAAAGGGTCATATTCTTACTTTCTTTTAAACTAGCTTTAGCGCATACTTCGTCTAAAATATCAATTGATTTATCAGGTTCATTACGGTTATAAATATATTTTTCTGATAAATCTAAGATTAAATCTACTATATCATTTTCAATTGTTACATTGTGGTATGATTCATAAATGTCTTTTAAGTTTATTAAAATATCTCTAGTTCCATCTTTAGTTGGAGCTTCAATAATAACTTTTTGAAATCTTCGTTCTAAAGCACTATCTTTTTCTATATATTTTTTATATTCTTCAGTAGTTGTCGCACCAATACATCTTAATTTTCCTCTAGCTAATGCTGGTTTAAAAATATTTGAAGCATCAATGGCGCCTTCAGCTCCACCAGCGCCTACTAAGGTATGAACTTCATCAATAAATAAAATTATATCATCATTTTCTTCTATTTCTTTTAAAATCTTATTCATTCTTTCTTCAAATTCACCGCGATATTTAGTTCCAGCTACACTTGCTCCCATATCTAAGCTTATAATTCTTTTATTTTTAAGTGAAAGTGGAACATCACCACTTACTATCATTCGCGCAAGTTCCTCAACAATTGCCGTTTTACCTACCCCAGCTTCACCGATTAATAAGGGATTATTCTTAGTTCTTCTAGACAAAATTTCTAAAACTCGTTTTATTTCTTCATCTCTACCAGTTACTGGATCTAATGAACCATTTAAAGCTTGTTTATTTAAATCAACGCCTAATTCTTCCAATAATAATTTTTTATGACCTTTACTATTTGTTAGTCTAAAAGTAAAATCATTATATAAATCATCAATATCTATATTCATTCCAATTAATATTCGAACAGCAACTCCTTCACCCTCTTCTAATAAACTAGAAAATAAATGATTTACAGTAACTGTCCCACCATTATTTTCTTTCGCATCCAAACTAGCATTTTCAATAATTCGTTTTAATAAAGGAGTATATAGAAAAAACTCACTTGGTTTTGAACCTTTTCCAATTATCTTTATAATTTCAGTTTTAAATGTTTTATAGTCTAAGTTATAGTCTTTTAATCTTTCAGTAATATCGTTATCACCTTTTAATATTGCCAGCATAAGGTGTTCAGATGAAACATACGGATGATTTAATGAACGCATCTCAGCTTTCGCGAGCACTAATACTTTTCTTGCTTCTTCTTCAAAATTGCTGAACATATTTTCCCTCCTTCTTTATTATTCTATGTATATAATGAGCAGTTATTTGAATTTCTAATCAACAATTTTTTCAAAAATATTTTATATATTTTTAGTATATGATTTCTTTTTATTTAATTGATAAGGTCATCTTTACAAAAAAAATCACCTCGATAGGTGATTAAAATTTAAAAATTATAAGTAATGATATATTTTATAACATTTTCCAAACTTTAAGTTCATTATTTTCTTTTCGATATAAAGCAAGTTCTTTTCCATTTTTATCAGTAAATAAAACCTCTTTATAATCTAAATTCAGTTTACATCCATTTTTTATTTTTGTTTCTAGTTCTTTATCTACTTTTATAGTTTTGATATCTAGGGCATCTTTAATTTTTATGATTTCATAATTTCCCTTTTCAACATCTTCTAAAGTATAAGTCATACTAATATCAAATTTACCTTGACTAGTTCTTGTAAGAGCGCTCATAGTTCCTAATGTGTTAAGGCTATGACAAATATCTCTAATTAAACTCCTAATATAAGTACCCTTACTTACTTTAGCCTTAAACTTAAAAATATTATTATCAAAACTAATTAAGTTTAAATCATAAATTGTTACCTTTTTTTTAGGTAAGACGACTTCTTCATTATTTCTCGCATATTCATAAAGTTTTTTACCGGCCACTTTAATAGCAGAATATTTAGGAACTTCCTGATTATAAGTTTTGATAAAGTCTTTTAAAGTATTTTCAATTTCTTCTTTAGTAATTTTTTTATTATCTTTTAAAATAATATTTCCATCAGTATCTAAAGAGTCTGTTTCAAAACCTAATGTTACTTCGGCTTCATATTCTTTAGTTTCACTTGTTAAAATTTCTGTTAATTTAGTAGCTTTACCTAAGCAAATTACTAGCACACCTTCAGCTAAAGGATCCAAAGTTCCCGTATGTCCAGCTTTAGTGTTTAAAAGTTGTTCTACTTTGTTTACAACATCACGGCTAGTTAGGCCTTTCTTTTTATTTATAAGGATAATACCATTTATATTATTTTTGAATTTCAAAAGTTGTTCCTTCTCTTGTATCTTTTAAGATGATATTTTTACTTAATAATTCACTTCTTATTTCATCTGCTCTAGCATAATCCTTATTTTGTTTAGCCTGATTTCGCTCATCTATCATTTTTTCAATGTATTCTTTTAAATCATCACTAATTTCTTCTTCCTTAAGTAAATCAAGGCTTAATACTTTATCAAATTCACTAACTAAATATAATTTACTTTTTCCCGATAAATCTGATTTTAAAGTATCATATAAAGCAGTTAAAGCAAGTGATGTATTTAAATCATTTTCTAAAGCTTCTTTAAACTGATTTTGGTAAATTTTAATTTTATCATTTTCTAGCTCGCCTTCATCTTTAATATTTTTAATTCTACTTAGTAACTTATTATAAGCATCTTTCATATTATCAAGTGAATCAAAATCAAAAATCAATTGTTTACGATAATGTGAGCTTAAACACATATATCTAAAACTAAGTGGATTATACCCTTTTTGAATTAAAGCGTTTACAGTTAAAAATTCACCATTCGATTTACTCATTTTACCAGCTTTATCGTTTAAATGTTCTGTATGAAACCAGTAATTACACCATTTATGTCCTAGATAAGCTTCAGATTGTGCAATTTCGTTAGTATGATGCGGAAAAATATTATCAACTCCTCCGCAATGAATATCCAAATATTCACCAAGATATTTGATTGAAATACAAGAACATTCAATATGCCATCCTGGGTAACCTATACCAAATGGACTATTCCATTTTAACTCTTGATCATCGAATTTCGATTTAGTAAACCATAAGACAAAATCACCTTGATTTTTCTTATTTTCATCCTCTAAAACACCTTCTCTTGCTCCTACTACCATCTCATCTTCTTTATGATTTGTTAAAGCATAATAATCATCTAATTTACTAATATCAAAATATATATTTCCGTTTGATTCATAAGCGTAACCTTTTTCTAATAATTTTTCTATCATTTCGATATATTTATCTATTTGGCTAGTGGCTGGTACAACAATATCAGGCCATTTAATATTTAGTTTTTTAGCATCTTCTTTAAAAGCATCAGTATATTTTTTGGCAATATCCATAACTGATTTTTTTTCTCTTTTAGCCCCTTTAAGCATTTTATCATCACCGCTATCGGAATCACTTGTTAAATGACCAACATCGGTAATATTCATACATCTCTTTACATTATAGCCTAAATAATTAAGAGCCTTTTCTAAAATATCTTCAGCAATATAGTTACGCATATTACCAATATGGGCATAGTGATAAACCGTAGGCCCGCAAGTATATAGGGTTACTTCTTTATCATTATGAGGAATAAAGTCCTCAATTTTTCTTGTTAAAGTATTATAAAGTTTCATACATATCACCTTTTTCATTATAACATACTACTTAATTTTATTCCATAAGTATAGGTTTATTATTAAATAATATTTAAGTAAAAAATGTATCTAAGTTATATTACATCATTAAAAACTTGATTTACAAAGAAAGGAAAAATACAATAAAAAAGAACTTCTTGCAAGTTCTCTTGTCGCAATATCCTAAATCAGTTAATACTACCTCGATAAAGGAACTGACTCAATTAATCTTAATATTCCTTTTGTATCAAGTGTATCTGTTAATCTTAATTTACCATCAGTAGCTATCATTTTCAACTGAACGATGTTCTCGTGCAGTTGACTTTCTTCTTGTTTCAACTTTCTTTTTAAATCACTCCAATAATTTCTTGGAACATTGGCATTTGTTAGTGCGCCAATAACATCTATTGCACTAAAATAATAATCTTCTTTTTCACTATCCCAAATACTTCTTATTTCCTTATCTTCAAATAGATTTGAAATTGTACCTAATTTGTACCTAATATATCAAAAAATAATAAAACCCTTGAAAAACAAGGGTTAAATATTAAATGGTGCGCGTGAAGGGACTTGAACCCCCATACCGTAAGGTGCTAGATCCTAAGTCTAGTGCGTCTACCAATTTCGCCACACGCGCAATTAAAGTGGTGGACCCTGATGGATTCGAACCATCGACCGTCCGGTTATGAGCCGGATGCTCTAACCAACTGAGCTAAGGGTCCATTACATCTGACCTTTATATAATAACATATTACAATATTTTATGCAATAACTATTGTTAAAATTATCAAAATTAAAGTAAATTTGCTTTACAATTTAATAGGCAAAACAAAGCACTTTAAAGTGCTTTTGTTTTTACCCTTTGTTTTTCATCAATTTCAAATACACTCGTTTTATCTATATTAATATTATCAATATTGCAATCAGCTTTCTCTTCTGATTTGATAACTGAATTAGATAAAGTAGCATTACTTGCGTTTAAAGATAGCCCTTGTCTATAAGTTACTAATGAACTATCAGTTAAAACTAAATTATCACAGTTAACATTACCAACATTATATGGAAGAATAATTTCGGAATTATCAAGTGAAAAGTTCTTGCAGTCGATATCGAAATTATTAATACCCATATTTAGAATACTATCTTTAAAATATATACTACCGCTATTTTTTAAAATACCTTCAATTGTCGCCTTATTAATTTTACTTTGTCTAAGCATTGGATAGCCAGACGTTTTATCAATATAATCAGCTCCAATAACAATTATATTAGCAGCATTTATATTTGTAGGTACACCATTCATTCCCGCACTTAAATCTAAAATGCAAGTCTGACAGTCTAAACAAATATCATTTAAAACTTTAATTTCATCGTTTTTTCTTCCAGCTAAACTAACAATTGACTTTCCAAAATCAAAATGAGCTTTTTTTAATTTTCTTGGAAGAGATAATCTGTATACCAAGCCATCTTTGAATTTTATTCCTCCTTCAAAATTGATTGGTATCTTTATTTGAAATATATCATCTTCACCATTTAAATATGATATAAACTGAGATGATTTAATGTAATCAATACCTTGTTTCATATGTAGTTCCTCCTTAATCCGGTAAATTATTATAACACAATTATATTAAAAATCAATTATAATTTGATAAAAACAGTATTTTTAATATACTGTTTATTTTTGAATCATATTTAATAGATTAATTTTAAACATATCCTTTTCTGAATGTTGTTTTGATACCATTACACCTTTATAAGTAACTAACTCTGAGCGGTGACCTTCACTTAAAATATCCTCAGGGCTTAATGAAAGAATTATAATTTTTTTATTGCTTTCTTCTACTTTATAGTGTAATTTAACTTCACCGTGGACTTTAGCAAACAAAGCATCTGTAGGAAGTACAACATCATAATAATCCTGTCCATTTTCAGTTTTAATTTTATTTCCTATTATTTTCCCTTCTTTTAGCATTGGGTAATATTCAAAATATAATTTTTTAAAAGCTAACATATTATACTTTTTTAAAGCGCTTTCTAGCTTTTTAAATTCATTTTCATTTTCATATTCAAATATATACTTGTCTGCCATAAGTTGTCACCCCTTCGCATATTTTCCTACTATATCAATAATAACATAGGGACATTTTGAAGTCAAACAAAAAACTAAAGTTTATTGAAGGTTTACAAAAAAAATACATCGTTTGATGTATTTTTACAATTAATTTATATAACTTCTATCGCGATAACGATAATATGTTACATTAGAATAAACTGGTTTTGTTTCATATCTTGGAACTGATCTTTTACACATTGTAAGCTTCATATATCTTCCCTCATTAACATAATTAGCATCACAGACATAAATTACAGCTCCATTACTATATGTAAGTTTTCTAGGATAAAATTCAACTAAAGTTGTCCCATTTTGAACTTTTGTTGTTCCTATTTGAACTCTTTCTGTTTTTGTTTCTACCTGTCTAGTATCAGAACCTGTTACTTTATTAGTAGTCCAAGCAGACCAACTACCGTAATTTGTATAATAACCCCTTTTAGTTGCTTGTTTTGGCTTAGCTACACTAACAGATTTAGCTACATTAACGGTATTAGTAGTTTGCTTAGTTGATGATTTTTCTTCAGTTACAGATTTTTCAGCTACTTGCTCACTAGTATTTTCTTCAGTTAATTTTTTTTTTGAGCAAACCCCATCTGTACAAGCAATATAACTAACTACATAAGCTTTTTTATCAGTACAGTTTAAGTTTACTTTCATCTTATAATCTTCTTCATTTTTAACAATTTCTACATAAGACTTGTTATTATTACAATGCTTACCATTACCATCGGTAAAGCTTACTAATAATTTTTCATCAAGCATTTGTTTAAGGGTTAGTTTCTTTGTATCCCCCTCTTTTTCAGGTAATCTAGTACCATTAAAATAACCTAATGCGGCTTCTTTCATTATATTAGCGTTTGTATTAAATACTTGGCCATTTGATGTACCTAATTTTTGATTAATTGCTTTATCAATATAACCTTTTGTTGGAAATAACCAAATAATAATAAATATTACTAAAACGGCAAATAATATTTTAAGTACTAAATCCTTTAAAGCAAATGCATTATTATTTTCTTCGTACATAAAATTCCCCCCTTTGTTTAAAATACGAAGCATATTATAACATTTTTTTTCATTTTGTCAAATTTAACGTTTTTCATACTTTTTATTTTAAATTTGTAAAAGTGAAATTTTAATAATTTTCTATTGTATATGGCTCGTCTTCAGTACCTGACCCTGATAATTCAATATCTGATTTAAGATAAATTGCCGGATTAATTGATTCATCCCAAGTAGCATATCCAGTGGTTGGATTACCAGAACTAGGAATCGTATAGACATTAGCCACCATACGATAAGTGTCACAAAGTCCCATAGTTCCACAATAGTATGTTGTAATAACCCAATAAGCACCACTTGATGGAGTCATCCAATTTGTATTTTTACAATTTGAATAATTAGTACTAATTAATTTATATGTTCCACAAGTATCAGAATTTGTATTAGCTCTAATATAATCACTTAATTGAATAAGTCCAACATTTGAGCTAGCTAAATGTTTCTTTTCACTTATAATTTGATTAGATAAATTTGAATTTTGATAATCTGCAGGTCCATAATAGAATGAGTGATTTTGGATAGCTCCCCTATTATTTATAATTGTACTATAATATGTTCCATTTAAATATGTCTTTACCTCTGAATCAGAAGCAACATTTCCCTGAACGCCATTTTTAGAACTCGCATTATTGTTGTAATTAGAAGTAGCTGCCCAAGCATTACAACCATATCCACTTCCAGCACTGCTACAATAACCCGCTGTTCGTTTATTTTTTGTGTCGAAAGGCATAGTTGTTACAGAATCATTTCTAAGTATTTTAATAGTATTATCTGTTTCTATAGAAACAATTCTCCACCCGGCATTTTCACCATTGAATGTTATATAATTATTTGGGTTTCCTCCTTTATAAATATATCGGCCTGATTCATATGTGTCTTTATATAAACCATCACCACCCGTTGTTACTAAGTTTTTTAGTTTCTCTATTGTTATATTCTCTTTAGGAGGCACTTCACTTTTATAACCCTTTTCTACGTAATCTAAGGTTACTGTTAAATTTGCTTCTAAATTATCAGGTTGTTTGGTTATTTCATCACTATATGTGACTTTTACTGTTAATATATCAGTTCCGCCATTTGCTGTTAATATTTCCCCTTCTTCTATTCCGCTTGTTTTAAATACGATAGCTTCATTTCCTGGATCACTTACCTGTATCTCCGCTACTTCAGCATCAATATTTCCTTTGTTTTCTACAGTTATATCATATGTTATGGAATCACCGGGACTTACTAAATTTACTTTAAAATTTGCCGTTAAATCATCTACTACTTGTGAGTCTTCATCACTAGCATCTCCTACTATATCTTTACTAGTAATATCTGTTATTTTTATATCCCAGTTACTTGTTATACTTGTTGTTCCATCTATATTTAGTAGTGTATTAAATGCGGCATAGCCTACTACCATAAGTAGTAATACTGTGCATAACGAAATTATTATCACATTTCTTTTTTGTCTTTCGCTCATACATTTTTCTCCTTACCTAGTTTACTATATAAACATTATACCCCCCCCCCCAAGGTTCTTGGCAAGTATTTTCGGGCATTTTATTGAAAATTTTGAAATTTTGTTTTAAATTTCGACAGAAAAAAAGCACAATTTCAATTATGCTTTTATTTGAACTATTGTACACCCCTCATTAAAATAATGAGTTTTATAATCCACAACTAAAGAATTCTGTTTTAAAGTTTTATGTGTTTCTTCTTTTAAAGCTCCAGTACCTATTCCGTGAACAATAATTATTATTTCATTTTTCATAATATGATTATCCATAATAAAATCATTTATTGCCACCCTAGCACTATTTCTATCATAACCGTGCAAATCAATTTTAGGATAAATATCCAAAAAAATTATTTCATTTAATTTGCTCATAAACATCATTCATTTCATCTAAAGTTGGAATGGATTTATATCCCCCTGTTCTAGTTACTGATAAAGCTCCAGCTACACTTGCGAATTTTAAAGTTTTTTCATAATCAAAATTTTTAGCTAAACCATAGACAAAGGCTCCGTGAAATATATCACCAGCGCCAGTTGAATCTATTGTTTTAACTTTAATTGATGGCATTATTTTTATTTGACCATTATATTTATATAAAGAGCCATTTTCTTCTAAAGTTATAACAATATTTGCTCTAAACATACTTTCCATTTTGTTAAATGCATCGGCTAAAGTTGTTTTTTGATTATAATCTATTTTAATGCCAGTTACTCTTTCGGCAAATTCTTTTGAACAAACAATATAGTTAACCTCTTTAGCTAAATCTAAAATTTCTTTTTTGTCTCTTCCAGCATCTAATACACTTATTGCGTTAGGATATTTCTTAAGTAATTTTAAACTAGCCTTATACTCGTGGCCATCTAATAAAATAATATCAGGCGCTTCTTTAGGAGTAAAAGGTTCTAAAACTTCACCCTTAGGAACATACATCATAATTGTTCTCGTTCCATTTGACCTATTTGCTAAAATTAAACTATATGAAGTTTCCATTCCCTCTCGCAATTCTAAATTATCAACTTTTACTCTATTTATCGAAAATTCTTTTTGAATTCTTTTTCCATAATCATCTTTGCCAACTAAACCAGCCATTTGGACATTTTCACCCCATTTAGCAAGCAAAAAAGCAGCTATTGCAGCAGGACCTCCTGCACATTCTGTTTTTTCGTGATATCTTGACTTAGTGTTTTCTTTTGGAAAATCATCGGTCATAAAAGTTATATCATATGTTACGTGCCCTATACACAATATTTTCATAACTTTCTTATCCTCCTTATTCTCTTTATTTATTATACCATCATATTAGAAAAAATTTAATTTTTTTTAGCACGTGGATGGCTATTTAAGTAAACCTGTCTTAATCTTTCATTAGAAATATGAGTATATATTTGTGTCGTTGATAAATTTTCGTGGCCTAATAAATCACCGACACTTTTTAAATCAGCACCTTCATTTAACATATGAGTAGCATATGTATGCCTTAAAACGTGAGGAGTGACATAAACGTCAATTTGGGCTTTTCTAGTAACATCCGTTATTATTTTTCTAACCATTCGTTCATTAGTTTTATCACCCTTAGTATTTGGTAGTAAATAATCTGATGGTGGAAGAACTTTTCTTGCCCCATTAATATATAAATCTATTAATTTTTGACATTCAGTACCGTAATATACATATCTTTCTTTTTTTCCCTTACCTAAAACTAATATTTTTCTTTCTTCTAAATTTATATCTTTCATTTTTATATTTACAAGTTCACTTACTCTTATGCCAGTTGAATACAACATTTCTAATATTAAAGCAGCCTTTTGACCTTCTTTTGTTTTTAAATCGGGTGTATTTAATAATTTTTCTAAATCATTATAGTTTAAATAATTAGGTAGCTTTTTTTGAATTTTGGGATTACTAATTAAAACCATCGGATTATTATCAATAATATTTTCATTTTCTAAATATTTAAAATAACTTTTTAAAGTACTTATTTTTCTTGAAATAGTTGCATTACTATACTTTTTATCCGATAAAGTCTTTAAATATTTTCTTAAATAATCTAAATCCACATCTTTGATATTTTTATTATTTAAAAAATCATTAAACTCTTTTAAATCGATTTGATAATTAAAAATAGTATGATCTGAAAGATTCCTTTCATATTGTAAATAATCTAAAAATTTTTTAATATTTTTCATATTATTGTCACTTCCATTATAACAAAAGGATAACTGATAATTATCCTTTCTTTATTAGTTCCTTATATAATTTTAGAACTTTTCTAAATATTTTTAAATAAAAAATTATGCATCATATTCAGCTCTATAACCTAACGTTTGATAATTATTTCCACATTTTAAATATGGAGCATAATAATTTTGACCATTTTGTCTATAAAAATTAACATATCCTGTACAAGTTATATCTTTATTACGAGGATCTTTAATTGTATTTATAATTTTATTTTGTTCTAATGATTTTACGGTTACATAATCATTATCGCCATCTTCTAAAACTTTATAATAAAAATTATTCGTATAATTGCGAGCTGCGTGTAATAGTTCATCTTCAATATCACCATATGTTAAACTATTAGGATCAGCACCAAATAATGAAGTAATTGTACGATTATACATAATCATTGTAACTAAAATCGATAGACACATTACAATAATAAAGAAAATTGCGCTTTTAAGCCCCCAACCACCATTATTCATTAGTCTCCTCCTTTATTAAAAACATATAATTTACTTGGTCTACCAGCTGTATTTACTTTTTCACCGGTATCTAAAACTATTTTTTCACCAAGCATTTTCTTTCTAAAATTTCTTTTATCTAATTTTCTATTTAAAAGGTATTCAAAAAAAGCTTGAAGTTCCGTAAGTGTAAATTCGCTAGAAAATAATTTCCATAAAATATTATCTTCATTTTTTAAAATTTTGCTTTTTAGCCCAATGATTTGGTTATTTATAATTTCATAATGATCATAGGCCATTTTAGGTAAAGAATTAATATCAAACCATTCCATTTCGCTTGCTTTTACAAGTTCTTTACTAATTAAAGCCGTAAAAGATGAAGCAATTATTCTTTCCTCAGGGTCTCTATCTAAATTACTAAAACATTTATCTTGATATAAATATAATGGATGATAATTAGCTGCACTTTCAACTATTCTAGTAGCGCACTGCTCTAATGTTTGTTCATTAGATAAAATATTTCCTGGTAAAATCCAATATCCCTTATATGGGTCATTTTGTTTTCTTTTTAAAAGAACTTTTAAAGTTCCATCTACTGTAAAAATACCAACTAAGACTTCAATAATATTATAATATGACTTAGCCATTTTAATCCTTCCTTTTATAGTCCATTACATAAACTTTAGCTACCGATAAAAATATGTTTTTTTCACTTTCAAGTAAATCAAGTAATTCAGTATAATTTCCAGTCTCTAAAAAATATAATATCTGTTCTCTAATATTATTATCTTCGATTTCTTTTTCTAATAAATCTTTTAAATCTTTATTTGCTAAAGTTTTAATCAAAATAAAACTTATTACTGAATGATTATACTCTTTTTCAAAATACTGATTTAACAAAATAATCTGATCACGATAACCATTATTATTAGTAATATATTTATATTCAGCTTTATAAAGGGCTAAAATAAGTTTAAGTATATCATTTTCATTATACTTTTTTTCCTTATCCATATAAGCAATAGTTTCATCTACAACATCGTATAATTCATTTGATAATTCAACTTTTAATCTAAGGTTTTTTCCGTAACTATCCATAATCCACCTTCTAATCCTTTATACCCTTTAATTATAGCATTTTATTAGTCGGTTAGTCAACGGAAAATAAGTCTTAATAATAGTATTAATAATTCTTAAACATTAATTTATTGCTAATATTTATCTAAAATGTTAAAAACTAAACTAAGCTTTTACCATTATCCTATAAAGAAAAACTTACATATACCTTAGTAATCGTATGTCAAATAATGTTTATTTATCTTCCTTTCAAAAGGTAAATATGTTAAAATGTTGTCAGATAATAAGGTGATATAGTGAACAATAAATACATAGAAGATTTTGAAAAATTATATTCCATTTTATATAAAACAATGGGCAATTATTCTA
>CANQNL010000021.1 GCA_947625215.1 uncultured Bacilli bacterium
GGAGTATTACTACTTATGGTAGTGGGTTATGCGGCTTTTGCGACCCAGCTAAATATTAACGGAACTACAAGTATAACCAGTAACTGGGATATAAAAATAACAAATATTACTAGTAAAGGTATAGTAGGAGATGCTACTGATGAAGAGTCACAAGTAGTAGATGATTTAACAGCATCCTTTAAAGTAAACTTAGTATCACCTGGTGATTCTATTATGTATGATATAACTGTCAAAAATAACGGAAATATAAATGCCGAGCTTGAAAAAATAAATATAAATAAACAAACAAGTTCAGCAATAAATATAACATATGAGGGAATAGAAGCAGGAGAAATATTAAATTCTAGTGATAGTATTACTTTTACAGTAAAAGTAGAATATAATCCAAATATAACAAGTCAACCAAAAGATACAACCTCAACATTTGAAATGACTTTAGATTATGTGGAAGCAGGAAAAGCTGGAGAGATAGGTACCAGTACTACAGGGACTTTTACTATGGGAGGACAAACAGTATCATTAATAGATGATGGAGACGGTTTATATGCAGATGAATATGAGTCAGGAAGATATGTCTATAAAGGAGCAAAACCAAATAACTATATAACATTTAATGGGGAACAATGGCGAATAATAGCAGTCGAAGCTGATGGAGCTATTAAAATAATGAGGAATAGTTCTGTAACCACAATGGCATTTGACACGGCGAATGTAAGGGTAACAGGGTATTGTAGTTCAGATGGACGATATGGTTGTAATGCTTGGGCAGCTATATCGAATTTCCATGATGCCTTGAATCGGTATAGCGGAGAAGTAACAGCTGATAGTTCACTAAAAATATATCTAAATGATACATACTATAGTTCAATAAGTAAAAATAAAACAGCCATTGCTAATCATCTTTTCTACTATGGAAGCACAGAGAAGGGTAATAACGATCTAGCAAATCAAATAAGGACAGAAAAGGAATTTAGTGTAGCCAGTAACGTAGGTTTAATCCAAGCAAGTGATTATTTAAAAAGTAATACCAATACAGAAGATTGTGGGACAAATAGTTTAGTAAATAGCAACGGTATTATGTGTATAAGTACCACGTGGATGGTGCTTGGCCTGAATTACTTTACTTTAACACCTGACGCGATGAATAGTTGGAATGTGTTTACTGTAAATATGGGAGGTACGATGTATACGACTACGGCGAAGAGTGAGCGTGACATATACCCTAGTCTTTATCTAAAATCAGATATCGAACTTGAAGGAGAAGGCACATCATCTAGTCCATATACAATAACAAATTATTTAGAATAAATTATATTAAATTAATGAAAAATAATGTATAAATAATAAATATGCATTATTTTTTTAGTTATAGTAAAAATACTATAAACTAATTATAGAACTACTTACCAAAATATGTTATAATAAAACAAACTTATTTATTATAAGAAAGAGGCAAGTAATATGGATTTAGTTAAATGTAGTAATAGGAAGTTAGTATTAAATGAATAGTATAAGAGAGTTTTTTAGAAATGATCATCCCTTTGTGGCTTTTAAAGAATTTGGCTTTATTCATATGATTTGTATATTATTTGTAATAATAACTTTAATTTTAATTTATATAAATAGAAATAAAATTTCTAATTTAAAAGAAGAAACTAAAAGAAAAATATTAGTAATTGGTTCTACTATATTACTTATAAATATGATTATTTATAATATTGCACCTCATTTATTTGGATATTTTGATTATAAAATCCATTTACCATTTCAACTATGTTTTATTTCAGGTTATCTATTTATGTTTGGAATTTTTTTTAAAAAAGAAAGTATTTTGAAAATAACTTTTTTCCTTTCATTTATTGGACCAATTCCAGCCATTTTATGGCCTGATTTACCATCGACATTTGATAATTTTAATTTTTGGAAATATTTTATTTCTCATCATATATTTATCTGTTTGAGTTTCTTTTCATATTTTGCCTTAAATTATAAAATTACCTTAAAACACGCAATAATTACATTTTTATTAGTAAATGCAATGGTAATTATTATGATGCCATTTAATTATGCTTTTCAAATGAATTATATTTATTCTAGTGAAATACCTAATAATATAACTGATTTATATCCTTGGCTTTTAAATTTTAAACCACCTGTTATTTTAGAAATTACAGGAATTGTAATTATAAGTCTTTTATATATCGTTGTTTATTTTAGAAATAAAGAATTATATAAGAAAAAGTTATCAATGTCGTGATAACTTTTTTATTCTTCAATATTCCAGGTTTCTTTAGCGTGACGCCAGTTTTGGTCAATTTCAACTTCATTAAGAGCTTTATCATAAATAGCAATATCATAGAAGTTTCCAGTAAATTTTACACCTCTAAGTGGTCTTAAATCACCAATAGTTGCATTATTAAATGTTCCGTTACCATTGCCAGATTCAAATTCCGTAAATAATTTGCCATTAAAATAAACTTTGGTGGTTTTATTAGAAACACCGACAACTTGAATATTTAAAATTTTATTATTATATTTATCGTCAATGCGTAAGCTCCTAAAACCGACTTCATCAGTCTTTTCACTATCAACAGAGTCGAATGTTGTGTTTGAGAATGAATATATTTGGAAAAAACCATTTCTAAAGCCAAACCAACATACACGGTTTGGTGGTAAGGTCTGACCTTTTACTGATTCTGTTGACATTCCAAAAATTGTTGCTGGTCCCCATTTATCGTATACGGGATTACCACTTGCGTCCTTTCCAGTTTCTGGCACGGGATACTGAAATATATCGCCTTTAACAGTAATATATATTGTATATCCATTTCCATATTCCCTTAAAGTTTTATCAAAAACTGGTATAGCATTATTGTAATCGAGAATAATTGACTTATCAGTATCATAAACTAGTTCTCCGTTATTATCGCCATAAAGTTTTTGGAATAATGCTTCATCTTCACTTTCTTCTGATCTATCTTCAAAATCTACTTTTCGGTAATTATTAAGATATCCGGATATCATTCCTTCCTTTTTGCCGACACTTCCCTTAGCTCCGATGGTTAAAGAGGTATTAAAAGCTGCATATCCTGCAGTCATAATACCGAGTAAAAATATACCAACTCCTAAAAACATAAATTGTTGTTTTCTTTTTTTACGTATTCTACGCATATGACCCACCAATTATATTATACCACCATATTAAAGTTTTGGTTCAGACTTTTAAAAAAACTTCACAGAGAAAGTTGTGAAGTTGTTATTTTAAATACATATAACTTATAAAATGGTTAATAATAAATAATAAAGAAAATATCGTAGAATAGTAAAATCTAAGATTAATAATCATATAAGCATATTATAACATAAATTTTACATACTTTAACAAAAATTTATAAATTATCTTTTTTTAGCTAAAAAAATTTACAAGCTCATAAAATTCACTAAATTTTCAATCGAAGACTTTTTAAATTCGTGTGATGGATGTACATATAATTTCAAAGTAATATCAATACTTGAGTGGCCTAATATTTCACTTAAAGTTTTTATATCCATTTTGGATTCAATTGAACGGGTCGCAAAAGTATGTCTTATAGAATGAAAGTTAAAATAATTTATATTATTATTTTTAAGTAGCCTTTCATAGAATGCTTCAAATTGTCTAGGATCATATAATTTTTTGCTTTTTGATAAGATATAATCAGCATCATCTGTTTTAAATTTTTCCAGTATTTCAGCAATAAAATCAGGTATAGGAATAACTCTATTGGAAGTTTCACTTTTAGGAGTACTTTCAATTAAAATCGTTTTACTATATGCATCAGTATTTTTAATTCTTTGAATTGTTCTTTTGACTCTAAGAAGTTTATTATTAAAATCAATATCTTCCCATTTAAGACCGCAAACTTCTCCTATCCGAAGACCTGTGTATAAGCAAAGTAATAAACAAGATTTTCTAATGTTTATTTTATCCTTTAAGATTAATTCAAGTTTTATTTGTGTTTCTTTAGGTAAAATATAAATCGTGTTTGTATTTTTTTTAAGTTTTATTTCATTTAGTTCAAAGTAATCACAATACTTATTTTTAAATGCAAATTTAAGTGAAGATTTAATAATATAAAATAGAGTTTTTTGTGTAGATGTTGAAAGATTTAAGTTATTAAAAAAATTGGTAATATCTTTTTCCTTTAAATTTTTAATATAGATATTTCCTATATGATTATTTAAATAATGAGATATTAAAAATTCATATTTTTGAACCGACTGAATTTTAATATCCTTTTTTGTTTCCAGCCACATTTTGATTATGTCTTTTAAAATATAATTTTTTTGTTTAAATAATTTCATAATTTACCTCCATAAGTTAATATTTATAAACTAAAATTAATAAAAAAATATAAATATGTATATTTTTTGATAAAATATTATTATTTTGTGATATAATTGTGATATGTAAAATTTGTCTTAGACTTTACTATTCTACGATAATTTTTATACGTTTAATAGTAATACTTAAATCAATGATTAATAACATTTATGCCCAAATCTATAGCTGGCATTTAAATACAGGTAATGAGGTGGAAGTATGGATGGTACTAATATAGAACTTACGGAAACGCAAGAAGGAGAATGTACTAAAAAGAAATATTTATTTTTAGCGGTAAAACGTTGTTTTGATATAGTTGTATCTTTTGTTGCATTATTGATTTGTTTAATTCCATTTTTAATTATTGCATTATGTATAAAACTAGACTCAAAAGGCCCAGTTTTTTATAGGCATAAAAGAATTGGTAAGAACGGAAAAGTATTTTACTTATATAAGTTTAGAAGTATGTATAAAGATGCTGATGAAAAATTAGAAAAACTACTTGAAAAAACAAACATACGTAAAGAGTGGGAAGAAAATTTTAAATTAAATAATGATCCTAGAATTACAAAAGTAGGTAAAGTACTTAGAAAAACTTCTTTAGATGAATTACCACAGGTTTTAAATATTTTAAAAGGGGATATGAGTTTTGTAGGACCAAGACCAATCGTCGAGGAAGAAATAAAGAAATATGGCAAGAATAAAGCTAAATTTTTAAGTGTAACCCCAGGGCTAACTGGCTACTGGGCTTGTAAAGGCAGAAGCTGCCGTACATATAAAGAAAGAATAAATTTGGAATTATACTATGTTGAACATATGAGTGTATGGTTAGATATTAAAATACTACTTTTAACAGTAGTAGCAGTAATAAGAGGTCACGGGGCGAAGTAAAATATTATCAAAATGATAGTAATAGCTCAAATTTCTAAATAGTTTGGGCTATTTTTATAAAAAAGCGCTTGTTCATATATTTAATGCACAATTTAGCAATATTTGTGGTAAAATATATAATAGAGGTGTTTACTAGAGATTAGGAGGGTTATAATGAGCTCACAACATAAAACTGATAAGCCACTTACAAGAGTTGAAAGACATAGAAGATTAAAAGTTTTTATGATACTCAGTATGATATTTGCCTTAATAAGTTTAATTACTTTGGGGCTGTTTAGTTATAGTCTTATATCTACTAATATAGTTCCAGTTAAATATTTAGGAATAATATATGGTATTATAGGAATAATTTATTTGATATTATTTGTGATATTTTTTAAAAAGAAATGTCCAAAAACGCTTAAAGTACTTTCATATATTTTTAGTGTATTTATATCAGTAGTTTTTGTCATTGGTTCATTATATTTAAATAATACAAATAAGTTATTCAAAGATATTCAAGTTGCGGAATATGAAACTATTAGTTATTCAGTAATAACTTTAAAGGATAATGAATATGAAAGTATAGAGGACTTAAATGGAAAAACAATTGCTTATCTTAATGATTCAGAAAAAAATAAAGTTATTAAAAATTTAAATAAAAAAATAGAATATCAAGAGGTATTAGGCACTATTCCAACTGAACTAGAAGAAAAATTAATGGCTCATCAAATAGATGCAATTTGTCTAGAGCAAGGTTATTTATCAATGCTTGATGGCTTAATAGATAATTTTGAAGCCTCAACTAAAGTTATTCATACATTCGAAGTCAAAATAAAATCTCACAAAGAAAGCAATAAAAAAATAGATGTTTCAAAAGAACCATTTATTGTTTATATAAGTGGAATTGACCGTTTTGGAAATGTTAATTCTGTAAGAGGACGAAGTGATGTCAATCAGCTAGCAGTTATAAATCCTAAAAAACATAAAATACTTTTATTAAATACGCCGAGAGATTATTATGTCCAGCTTCACGATACGGTTGGTTTAAAAGATAAATTAACGCACGCTGGAGTGTATGGAATTTCTAAAAGTATAGAAACTTTAGAGGATATATATAATATTGATATTAATTATTATTTTAGAGTTAATTTTGATACATTAATATTAATGGTAGATACAGTTGGGGGAGTTGAAGTATATTCAGATACTGATTTAGTTTTATTCCACGATAAAAATTATCACGTAAAAGTCGGAATGAATAGAATGAATGGTAAAGAGGCTTTAGCTTATGCCCGCGAAAGATATGGATATACAAATGGTGATATTCATAGAGGACAAAACCAACAAGCTATTATAACCGCTCTTATCGGCAAATTAACCGACCCTGAAATTTTAATTAATAAATATAATGATATACTAAGTACCTTAGGTTCATCTTTCCAAACTGATATGCCAAAAGATACAATTACATCATTTTTAAGAAGACAACTTAATGAGATGCCAAGTTGGAAAATAGAAACCTATACTGTTGAGGGTAGCGGTGATAATAACTATACTTATAGTTTAGGAAGCAATATTAAGACTTATGTTATGATACCAAATGAGGAGACAATAAAAACTGCTAAACAAAAAATAAAAGAAGTTATGAAGGGAGCGTAAAAAGATGAATGAATTTGATTTTAAGGAATTTTTTAACTATTATATGAGCAAATTTATTCTAGTATTTGTCCTAGCTGTAATTGGTTTTATAGCTTCGCTTGTTTATACTAATTTTATGCAGACACCACTATATAGCTCACATACTAGTATTATCCTTGCTAAAACCAATGATAATTCATCAGCTATAACTCAGAGTGACATTTCACTTAATACTAATTTAATTAGTACATACCGTGAAATAGTTAAAAGTAGATTAATATTGTCACAAGTTATAGAAAATTTAAATCTTGATATTAAAGAATCAGCTTTAGCTGGTATGATTACGGTATCGAGTGTTGAAAATACTGAGCTTATTGATATTTCAGTATCAAATTCAAATAATACAATGGCTTGTAATATTGCTAATGAGATAGCTAAAGTATTTAAAAAAGAAATATCTAATATTTATAATATCGAAAACGTTAATATTGTTGATGTGGCCGTTATTTCACCAACTCCATATAACATTCATCCATATAAACAATATTTCTTTGGAACTGGTTTAGGCTTTATTATTGGAAGTATAATTTTACTTATTATCTTTTGCTTTGATGATACAATTACTAAAAGAGAAGATATTGAAGAAAAAGTTGAACTTAGTTTACTTGGAAATATTCCACTTCAAAAAAGAGAATTTAAACATTATGGTGAATTAGTAATGGCTGCTAATCCTAAGAGTATTATAAGTGAACAGTTTAGAACTTTAACTACTAACTTAAAATTCTCATCAGTTGATAAGAAAAAGAAAACTTTCTTGATTACTAGTAGTATGCCAAGCGAAGGCAAGAGCTTTGTTTCGGCTAACTTAGCCATTGCTTTAGCGCAAACTGGGGCAAAAGTATTATTAGTTGACTGTGATATTCGTAAGGGTAGACAGCATCATCTTTTCCAAGAAAATAATCGAAAAGGTTTATCTGATTTATTAGTTGATGAAAATGCTTTAGAAAATTTAAATGAGTATATTGTTAAAGATAAAGCTAAGAATTTATCAGTATTATTTAGGGGCTCAACACCACCAAATCCTTCAGAATTACTTGGGTCAGAAAAAAATAAAACGATAATTAAAGAACTAAAGAAAAAATACGATATTATCATATTTGATTCAGCTCCAATTAATGGTGGACTTACCGATTCATTAATTATGAGTAATCTAGTAGATGGCGTAATTATTGTAAGTGCTTATAAATTTACACCTGTTAATGTTTTAAAAGAAACCAAAGAACAAATGCAAAAAGTTAATGCTAATATCTTAGGTGTAGTATTAAATAAATCTAATACTAAAAATGTAAATAAGTATTATGGACATTATTATGGATAAAATAATAGATATTCATTCTCACATTTTACCAGGTGTCGATGATGGCCCAATGACTATAGAAGAGTCAGTCGAGATATTATCAGCTTTAGAAGAAAAAGGATTTGATAGTATAATACTAACTTCGCATTATATTGAAAATACAGATTATAATTCAAACGAAAAAGTTAGAATGAAAATTTTAAATGAACTTCAAGAAAAAACTAACATAAATCTTTATCTAGGTAATGAAGTCTTTATTACTGAAAATGTTATCGATTTGTATCGCAATAGGGAACTTATAACGCTTAATAAGAGTAGTTATATGCTTGTTGAATTTCCTCTTAATGGTTATAATATAAATACAACTAAAATTATTTGTGAATTAACGAGCCATAATATTATTCCTATTATTGCGCATCCAGAAAGATATCTATATATTCAAGATAACTATGCCACTATTGATGAAATACTAGATTATGGTTGTTATCTTCAGTGTAATATAGGTAGTCTAACCGGAAAATATGGTAAAAGAGCTCAAAAATTAGTAAAATATTTATTAAAAAAAGGAGTAGTTACTTTTATTGGAAGTGATATTCATTCACTTCGTAGTATTCCAACTTTAGAAAAATCATATAATAAATTAAAAAAGATAGTTGGGGAAGAAAAATTTAAAGAACTTACTTATTATAATCCTATGCGAGTTCTTAAAAATGAAAAGTTATCTTAATGATAGCTTTTTAAATACATTAATATGCCATATATAGATATTATTTTTAAAATTTAATGTTGTTTTAATATATGTGTTATATATTTATAATGGAGGTGGTGCTAATAAGTTAAATTTTCAAACCCGACTACTATAAATTAAAAAGTGTTTAATTATTTAAACGCTTTTTCTATTGTTATAAATGGTGTATAATAATTATAAATTTAATATTCATTTAATAAAAAATATATAAAATGAAAATGGTGGTGATATAATGCGAATATTAGTAATTGAAGATGAGTATACGTTAGCTGAGCTTATTCAAACTAGATTAAAAAAAGAAAAATATTTGGTTGATATAGCAAATGATGGTAAAACAGGGCTAGATAAAGCTTTAGAAGGTATTTATGATTTAATTATTCTTGATGTAATGCTTCCGATAATAGATGGCTTTAGTATTTTAAAAGAAATTAGGGAAACTGAAACTGAATCTAAAGTTATTATGTTAACAGCAAAATCTGAATTAGATGATAAATTAACCGGTTTTAAAAAAGGGGCTGATGATTATATTACCAAACCTTTTCATTTAGAAGAATTAGTAGCTAGAGTAGATGTCCAATTAAGAAAAGATAATTCTAAAAAAATTACTAATTATTTAGAACTAGGTAATTTAAGATTAAATTTAAAAACATCTAGTTTATTATGTACAAAGACTAATGAGTCAATTGAAATAGGGTGTAAAGAATTTCTTCTTTTAGAATACTTAATGCGAAATAAAAATATCGTAGTTTCTAAAGAACAGATATATGATAAAATATGGGGTATTAATAATGATATAGAATCTAATAAGTTAGAAGCATATTTATCTTTTATTCGGAAAAAAATAAAAATTATTGGGTCAAATGTTACTATAAAAGCAATACGTGGATTAGGGTATAAATTGGAGATTAAAAATGAAAAAATTAAAGATTAAAACTTTTATTACAATATTTGTAATTTTAACAATATTTTTAGTTACAATTCTTTTTATAGCTAACTATCAAGATTATGCGAGAGCTAAAAGAAGTATTGAAGAAAATTTACTTAGAATAAATCCAAAAGATATTGTAGAAAGTATTATGGATAATCCTAATAAACTTGATAATGTTATAGAACGTAAAAGATTTATAGATGCTACTATCTATACTATAATATTAGATGATGCTAACATTAAATCAATAATAAGTCATACTGAAGATGGATTTATTGATGACAATGTTAAAACCATAGCTAAAGAAATAATAAAGAAAAACCAGAATAATTCACTACATATTGGAAATTTATATTTTTCTAATTACTCATATAATTATGTTTTAAATAGATATATAATATTAATGGATAATACTGAAACCAGAAGTAGATTACTCACAACTTTAAATACTTCAATTATTCTGTTTATAATGCTTGAGATAATGATATTTATGATTTCTTTTGTTTTAGCAAGATGGATTACTAAACCAGCCGAAGAATCTTTTAATAAACAAAAACAATTTATCGCCGATGCTTCTCACGAGTTAAAAACGCCACTAGCGGTAATTATGGCGAGCAGTGAAGCCTTAGAAAATGATAGAAACAAGAAAAAGTGGATTAAAAATATTCAAAATGAAGCTGATAGAATGAATAAATTAATTGCTAGCTTATTAGAACTCGCAAGATTAGATGATGAAAATATACAAATACAATATGAAATGAATAATTTATCTAAAATAACTGAGAAATCTATTTTAACTTTAGAAAGTTTAATTTTTGAAAAAGAAATTAATCTTGATTATCATATTGATAAAAATATAAAACTTTACTCTAATATCGATGAGATTAAACAGTTATTAACCATTTTACTAGATAATGCTATTAAACATACTGATAAAGATGGCAATATTGTCGTAGAGCTTAATGAAAATAAAAACAATATTAGTTTAAAAATTAAAAATACTGGAAGTCCTATACCGAAGGGTGAGGAAGAAAAAATTTTTGAACGCTTTTATCGCATTGATAAAGCGCGAAACAGATCACAAAACCGTTATGGTCTAGGTCTTGCTATTGCCAAATCAATTGTTCAAAATCATAACGGAAAAATATTTGCCAGTTCAGATAACAAATATACCATTTTTACAGTTATGTTTAAGAAAAAAAACATTAATACAAAAATTTAATGTTTTTTTAATCTTTGCAAGATAAAATGATAATGCGGATAGTAGAGCTTATTAAAATAGTGAAAAAAACCGTTTATGATTGAAAGGATGATAGAAAATGAAAAAGATGTGTGAAAAATGTGGAAATGAAATAAGTAATGATGATAAGTTTTGCCGTACTTGCGGGGCTAAAGTAGAAAAAAAACAAATCAATTTAGATGAAAAAACAGAATTAAATGATTCTAAAAAGAAAGTAAAAACAGATAATAATCATAAATTTAAAGAAAAATTAAAAAGTAATAAAAATATAATTTTCATAATTGGAATTTTAATAATATGTCTATGTATTTTATTTGCTTGTTTTACTTTAAAAAGTAAAAATTCTGTTATATATGGTGATCATAAAAACGTAAGTATAACTGAGACAAATACTATTAGCGAGGCTATTGATAAAGTTTATGATGCCGTTGTTTATGTCGAATCTTCTAGAAATGGTAGGGCTTTAAGCTCAGGCTCAGGATTTATTTATAAAAAAGATAACGAATATGGATATATTATGACTAATTATCACGTTGTTGAAAATTCTGATTCTGTCACGATTACAATGATGTCTGGTGATGATGTTAAAGCAACCTTTGTTGGCGGGGATGCTTATTCTGATGTGGCCGTTTTAAAAATAAGTGCTGATAAAGTACCAGAGATTGCCAGTATTGGTGATAGTACTAAATCAAAAGTTGGTGATACCGTATTTACAATAGGAACCCCAATAGATAAAGAATATATGGGCACAGTAACTAAGGGAATATTATCAAACAAAGCTAAGACTATAACTGTTTCATCTGAAAACAATGGAACTTATAAAATGGATGTATTACAAACTGATGCTTCGATTAATCCAGGTAATAGTGGTGGACCACTTGTAAACATTAATGGTGAAGTTATTGGAATTACTTCAATGAAATTAGTGACTACGGAAATTGAAGGAATGGGGTTTGCAATTCCAATTGAAGTAGCTATGAATAATGTAGAAAATTTAGAAAATGGTAAGACTACTGAAAGACCTTTCATAGGAGTTAGTTTATATGATTTAGATAATATTATGATGTATAGATATGGTATTAAAACAGATGATACAGTCACTGAGGGAACAGTTGTTGCTGAAGTAGAAAAAAATTCTCCAGCTGATAAAGCGGGAATCAAATCTAAGGATATTATTACTGCGGTAGGTGATGAAAAGGTAAGTGATTCCGCAAGTTTTCAATATATTTTATATAAATATTCAGTAGGTGATACAATTACATTAAAAGTATATCGTAATGGAAAAGAAGAAGAATTAAAAGTAAAATTAGGTAAAAGTGATAATTAATTTTAAAAAGATAATATGCAAAAAATATACACGATAAATAAAATTATATGTCAACAATTAATTTTTATCATAAAATATTTAATATTATATTTTAAAATAAATATTCCTGTGATATAATGAAAAAGAGGCGACCATACTCTCAAAGAGTGTGGTCTTTTATGTAGGAGGTATTTGGAATGACGAAATATGTATTTGTAACTGGAGGGGTTGTATCAGGCTTAGGAAAGGGAATAACCGCTTCATCACTCGCACTTCTTTTAAAGTCTAGAGGTTATAAAGTATTTATGCAAAAGTTTGATCCTTATATTAATGTAGATCCAGGAACGATGAGTCCTTTCCAACACGGAGAAGTTTTTGTAACCTATGATGGCTCTGAAACCGATTTAGATTTAGGCCATTATGAGAGATTTATTGATGAAGAATTAAATTATACTTCAAATATTACAACGGGAAAAATTTATTCATCAGTTATTGAAAAAGAACGAAGAGGTGATTATTTAGGCGCTACTGTTCAAATAGTTCCTCATATAACAAATGAAATTAAAAATAAAGTATATGAAGCCGGTATTACTAGTAATGCTGACATTGTTATTACCGAAATTGGCGGAACAATTGGTGATATCGAATCACAAGCTTTTATTGAAGCTTTAAGACAAATTAGAAATGAAAAAGGTAAAGAAAACACTTTCTTTGTTCACGCCACTTTAGTGCCATTTATATATGGTTCTGATGAGCTTAAAACAAAACCAACCCAGCATTCAGTTATCGAAATGCGTAGTATGGGTCTTCAACCAGATATGATTGTAACCAGAAGCCCAATTATTTTAGACGATAATTTAAAAAAGAAGATTGCTTTATATTGTAGTATTCCTAAAGAAAATATAATCGATTCAATTGATGTTAAAAATATCTATCAAATACCAATTAACTATTATGAACAAGGCGCTGATGAGATAATTTTAAAACAATTTGGGATGAAATTCCGTAAAGCTAATTTAAAATATTGGAAAGATTTAATTGAAGTAACCGATAATTTAGATAAAGAAATTGAAATTTCTTTGGTTGGAAAATATATAGAACTTCACGATGCTTATCTTTCTGTTGCCGAGTCACTTAGACACGCAGGATATAAATACCATACTAAAATTAATATTAACTGGGTAGATAGTGAAAAACTAGAAGGCAATGTTGATTTAAAGAAAGTCTTTAAAAATACTAAAGGTATTATTGTTCCTGGTGGTTTTGGTGAACGCGGAATTGAGGGAATGATAAAAGCTATTACCTATGCCAGAGAAAATGATATTCCATTTTTAGGAATATGTTTGGGTATGCAACTTGCCGTTATTGAATTTGCAAGAAATGTATGTGGCCTTAAAGACGCTAATTCAACTGAATTTGATAAATTATGCCAAGATCCTATTATTGATTTAATGGCTGATCAGAAAAACATAATCAATATGGGTGGCACATTAAGATTAGGTAATTATGATTGTAAAATTAGTAAAGGTACTTTGGCCTATGCTGATTATAAAACCGATGAAATTAAAGAAAGACATCGTCATAGATATGAATTTAATAATAAATACAAAGATGTTCTAGCTGAAAAAGGAATGGTATTTTCTGGCGTTAATGAAGCTAGTAATTTAGTAGAAATAGTTGAATTACCAAAGAAAAAACATTTTATTGGCTGTCAGTTTCATCCAGAATTTAAAAGTAGGCCAACAAAATGTCATCCATTATTTGATTCATTTATTAAAAATAGTTTAAAATAAATGAATATTTATTCAATGTAAAGAAATACTAAACATAGGAGGAATTCTTATATGAAAAAATTATTAATATTAAGTATTTTTGCTTTTATACTATGTGGATGCGGTTATGATCAAGAATTTGAATGTACTGTTGATGGAAAACCAGCTACAATTGGTTTGAAAGAAGGATTTATTTCTAGTTATACATTAGATGGTAAAAAAGTAAGTCAAGCCGAAATTGATGAAATTAATGGAACCTATTTTACAGGAGTAGCTAATGAAGAACAAAGCGTTGATGCGCTTGGCCGTTATCTTTTAGAAGTAAATGGAAATTGTAATTTTAATGTGGTGAAATAAAATGAAATTTTGGAAGTTAGTTATATTTTTATTAGTTATATGTTTGATAAATTTTGGCTTGCTATTTTTCTTAGATACTGAAAGTGATGATGTAAAAAAGGAAACTACTAAAAAAGAAGCTGCAAAAGAGCAAACCAAGGTAAGCTTAGTTATGGTTGGTGATGCCTTACTTCACAAATCTGTTTATAATGATGCTTATAAAAATGGTGTTTATGACTTTAAACCACAAATAGAATTAATAAAGCCTATAATTCAAAAATATGATTTAGCTTTTTATAATCAGGAAACCGTACTAGGAGGAACAGATATTGGTTTATCTGATTATCCAGCTTTTAATTCACCACAAGAATTTGGTGATGCTATGATAGATGCGGGATTTAACATTATTAATCTAGCGACTAATCATACACTTGATAGAGGTGAGCAAGCGGTTATTAATGAAGTTAATTATTTTAAAGATAAAGATGTTTTAACCGCTGGAAGTTATGATTCAAAAGAATCCGCTTCAAAAATAATTATTAAAGAAAAAAATGGAATTAAATATGCCCTTCTTTCTTATACTTATGGAACAAATGGTATAAGAATTCCCGAGGGAAAAGAATATTTAGTAAATTTATATAGTGATGAGCAAGCTAAAAGAGATATTGAAGCGGTAAGAGATAAGGTTGATTTACTTTTAGTTTCAATGCACTGGGGAGTAGAATATCAACAAGAACCTAATGAGGAACAAAAAAGAGAAGCTGAATATTTATCTTCATTAGGCGCTGATATTATAATAGGAACTCATCCTCATATAATTCAGCCAGTTACTTATATAAATGATACTTTAGTTATTTATTCACTTGGAAATTTTATTTCTGCACAGTCAACTAATAATGATTATAATACAATGGTAGAACTTATGACATCGGTAGATGTAATTAAAACTACTAAAAATAATAAGAGTGAAATAAAATTAGAAAATTTAAATAATGAACTATTATATAATTATTATAAAAGAGGAAGTAAATGGACTGATTTTAAGGTTATTCCATTTAGTATGATGTCAACCGAATATAATAGTGAATATAAGCGATTATATGAAAAATATGGCGCTGTTGTAAAAAAATATAATGAGAACATTCCATTAAAGTTGCCAGCATAAATTTTAATTTATTTAAATTTAATAGACTAAAAAACTTCATTAAGATGAAGCTTTTTTCTTACCATAAATAAATTTATTAATTCCGTTATAACTTAATTTTTCAATAATATCGGCTACTTCATCGACATTTTTATCAAAATCATTTTGTATCCAGAAATTTACAACTCCAATGGCGCCATTAAAAATAAATAAAGCAGCATATTCAATCTCTTCATCAGATAAATCAGGTATTTCATAAAGCCATTTATCCCGACATTTATTATAAGCTAATTCAAGGAAATCATTTAAGAAATGGACACTACCAATATTAAATAAAATTTTAACAAGGTCTTTATGATTTACAAAAACATTAAGTAGATCTTTTGAAAAACTGGAAACTGATGAATTATTTTTATTTTCAATATCGGAAACTTCTTTTAATTCTTTAACAAAATCATTCTCAATATTATTAAGTAAATCATAAACATCTAAATAATATCTATAAAAAGTAGCTCTATTAATATCGGCAATTTTACAAACTTCAGTAACTGTGATTTTTTTAATATCCTTTTTAGAAAGTAATTCAATTAAAGTATCACTTAAAACTTTTTTAGTATATTTTATTCTTCTATCCATTATATTCTCCTTAAATTAATAAACAATTTAAACTATAAATGTTGAATATATATCAATTATAATATTGGGTATTGCTATAAAACCTATATTTATTATATAATACAGTTGTAAGTTATGCAACAACTGTTGAATATTTTTAGGAGGATATTATGAGTAAATTTGATAAAATTATAAAAAGAATAAAATATAGTCATCCGTGGGATAAGTTTTATGAAAAAGACAAAAGAAATATAACCGTTCCAAATATATCCTTATTTGAATTATTATTAAAAGAAAATGAAGAAAATATGAATTCTGTAGCTATAAATTATTTTGGAAGAAAAATTATTTATAGAGATTTTTTTAAGGAAATTGATATATGTGCGAAAGCCTTAAGAAGTCAGGGCATTAGAGCAGGGGATGTTGTAACTATATGTATAGCAAATACTCCTGAAGCAGTTATATCTTTTTATGCCATAAATAAAATTGGCGCCATCGCAAATATGATTCACCCATTATCAGCTGAGGAAGAAATTAAAAATTCAATTATTTCAACTAAAAGTGTTTTATTAATTACGATTGATATCAGTTATGCCAAAGTTAAAAAAATTATTAATGACACTGATGTTTATAAAGTTATCATTGTATCTCCAGGTGATTCAATGCCAAGTGTGTTAAAAGTAGGTTATTTTATAACTAGTGGAATAAAAACAGAAGTTCCAAAGAAAAGTGAAAAAAACTTATTTTGGAGTGACTTCATTGCTAAAGGAAAAAACTATGGTGATGATGTTTTAGCTAAAACGACTAAAGAACAACCGGCTGTTATTTTGCATAGTGGTGGAACTACAGGTGTTCCTAAAAATATAGTTTTAACTAATGGTAATATTAATGCAGTTATTGAACAAGTAAAAATTATATTGCCGAAAATAACTAAGGATGATTCTTTATTAGCTATTTTGCCATTATTTCATTGTTTTGGCTTAGTAGTTGGTGTTCACTGTCCATTATGTTTAGGGGCAAGTACGATATTAATCCCACAATTTGACGCTAAAAGATTTGATAAATTACTTACTAAATATAAACCAACAGTAGTTCCTGGGGTTCCAACTTTATTTGAAGCTTTGCTTAATAATAAGCATATGGAAAATGTAGATTTGTCATACATTAAATATGTCATTTCAGGTGGCGATACATTAATTTCTGTTAAAAATGCTAAAGTAAATGACTTTTTAAAAAAACATAACTGTAAAACAGAAATAATTCAGGGTTATGGAATGACTGAAACATCTGGTCCTGTTACTTTTGGTGCTTTAGGATCTGCCGCTTTAGGTAGCGTTGGTATTCCATTACCGGGTAATGATGTTAAAATAATCGATGTGAATACTAAAGAACCTTTAAAAACAAATGAGACTGGTGAAATATTAGTTTGTGGTCCAACGTTAATGCCTGGATATTTAGACAATGTTGGAGCTACTAATGAAATTTTAGAAAAAGATAAAAAAGGAAAAATATGGATTCATACTGGAGATTTAGGTTATTTAAACGATGATGGTGTTTTATTCTTTGTTCAAAGATTAAAAAGAATGCTTATAGTTTCTGGATATAATGTCTATCCATCACATATTGAAGATGTTATTATGGATCATCCTTTAGTATTAAACTGTGGTGTTATTGGTATCCCGCACCCATACAAAGTTGAAGTTCCAAAAGCTTTTATTGTTTTAAAAAACGGTGTTAAACCAACCAGCAAAGTTAAAAAGGATATAAAAGATTACTGTGAAAAGAATTTAGCTAGGTATATGCTTCCAAAAGAATATGTTTTTAAAGAATCACTTCCAAAAACAATGATCGGGAAAGTAGATTACCGTGAACTTGAGAAAATAAACAAAGAAGAAGTTTAATTTATTTAAGCTTCTTTTATTGTGACAAATAATTGTTTTGTGTAAAAATAATTATAATTAAAGTGCGTTGACACTAATTAGTGGGGTCCCTTGTGGGCCCTGCTAATAGGGTACAAGCCCCGCTGCTTGCGGCGGATTATATAA
>CANQNL010000022.1 GCA_947625215.1 uncultured Bacilli bacterium
TTTACTTATAAAACCGAGATTTTTTCTTTATAATTTTTATTCTCTATTATTCCGAGAATTTATTTTACAATTTAACGACTTTTTTAAACATAGTAGATTAAAGTAGATTAAAAGCACATTTTTAAAAGAAAAAGACAGATTATTTAATAATAAAAAGGTTTAATGGAATAATCCAAATAAACCTTTCTTTTTTTCATCAGAATCATTATCTTGCTTAATAAAGCCTAATTTAACTAAGAACGCATCAAGAGCTGGATTACCATTTTCCTGATCATATAACGGTGGCAAGCTATAATATGTTTTCGTATTAGTTTCATATTCAAAATCTAAAACGTCCCTATTACTAAGCAAACTTTGATTTAAAATAAGCTTCTTACCACGATATTTATCAAGAGAATGTGGATTCTTTGATAAAAGCTTATTAAGCTTTACTTTTGATGGTTCAATTAAATAAATCATTTCTTTTATTAAGCTCTCAGCTGAAGGGCTATCGTTAACATCAACTAAAATAACATCACAATTATTATATTTGGCAATAGTATTACCTAGTTCCCCAGCAGGAATACTATGCATATCTTTATCACCAAAATACATAAATTCGTGTTTATCTAATTCCAAAGCTACGACATCATAATTTCGTTCTAATTGCTTTTTCATTATATATGTAAGTGTTGTAGCACCGGCATTTGCGGTAACATCTTTAATTCCAATAATTGTAGCCGTTCCAGAATCGTGATATATTTGTTGGACAACGGCTGTTCCAGAATCGTGATAAGTATCTAATTGATGATACTGTGCAACATCACGATAACTATTTGGATTATTATATAAATAACTAACACCTTCAACATTCATCGTAAAGTTATAAATACGCATTGAAATTAAATCAGATAAATATTCTGGATTAGTTACTTCAGGTGAACCATCTAAAAGTAAAATTAAACGGTCCATATCTAAAGATAAAGATAACTTTTGCAAAGTTTTTATATCTTTATATCCTTTTAAAGCCGTAATATCCAAAATCATTCTCTGGAAAAAGAAATTTTTGAAGGTATCAACAATTTCATCAACTGTGTATTCACCTTCAAGTGATTTTATAATATCAATATCTAAGTCTGCTAACGCATCTCTATATTTATTGGCTATTATTACGTTCATATAGTCCTCCTTACTCAAGTCTTAACAGATGTAAATGTCATACTGTCACCACGAACAGGTATTTGAATCATTTGACTAATTACAGGAAAATCAAAATACATATATGTAATTACACGATAGTAAGTTCCACAAACTCCACTATCATCACCACGATTACAAGTATTAACTTCATATACACAATACTGATATCTACTGGAATTATTAACAAGTTTAGCTGAACCTCCTAATTCCTCTGAAGCTGATGGACAGTTACTATGATTATCAGTTTGTCTAAAATTAACGCGATAACCAATTTCTTTCATCCATTTTTCAATTTCAGTTTGCGTATTGCTATCATATCCCTGATCTTTTTCAATTTCGTCAATAATTCTGTTTTTAACCTTTGATGCTTTTGAATAAGCTAGTGAGCCGACAAAAAAGATAAGTAAAATTATAATAAATATAATTACAAAGTTTGTCACGCCCACGTTACCTATAGCTTCTTTCACGCTCTACCACCACTTCCACAATCACTTTGAACTTTACATCCACCTTTAGAAGTGCATTTCTTACAAGAAAAATTGTAAGTTCTCTCACCCTTTGTATATACTGGAACTTTAAACAAGCCAGCAATAGGAAGTTGGATATAAATGTATGTAACTACACTGTAGTTATAATAAATGGGTTTTTTATTTTGATTAGTTTTACTCTTTTCATTTTTACCGCGATCATCTTCATAATAATAAACGCAGTATAAACGACTAGGCGTAGTATCAGAAACTAATTTACCACCATCGCTACGGCTAGAATCACAAGAACTATTAGTAGGATTTGCCTGATAGCCAAGTGAAGGTAACACCTCATTATCAATAGATTTTTTTGCAGAACTATTATACCCTTCGAATTTTTCTATTTCACTTAGGATTCTGTTATTTACTTTAAAAGCTTTATAATAACTTAAGGTAGCCGCTAAGATTCCAACTACAACTACAATAAAAATTACTATCATATTTAAAGTAAATGTTGCTCCTACGCTTTCTCTCACGAGCTACCTCCTTCTTAATTCTTTTAATATACTGGATTATAATTAAGCTCCAGTCCCAACTCCAGTTCCTCCACCACTATTGGCAGCTTTAGAAGAATTATCTACACAATCTTTATATCCTTGTGCATTATACATTCCAGAACCAGGAGTACAATCTCCACCGCTCCAAACACCACCGGCGTCAGTACAACAAGCTCTTCTTGAAGCATTTGTCATTAAATTATTTATTAATGGTGTTGCAACAGCAACGACAATAGCGATTAAGATAATCGTAATTACAGTTAAGTTCGCCTCACCTGCGGCTTCTTTCATCCTCTCACCACCTTTCTTACCTTAATAATAATTATATCATATTTTTATAAATTTTCAATTATTTTAGAAATTCATCATCATCATTATTGACAATAGTAGGAACATCATAATTCCTCCACCAGTTCCACCAAGCATAACCATTGTTTTTTGCTCCATTTTATCAAGTCTTTCTTGGTATTTTTGTTCTCTGGCTTTATTTTGTAATGATGATATTGATCTTGAGAACATTAATAATTGTTCTTGTTTATTTTCTTGACTACCTAAATTTAATCTATAAAGCAAACGCATCATACGCATTGAATCCCTAACTGGGTATTCATTAGCAAAGTCCATATATGGTTGTACAGTTGAATCTCCTGCATCTATTTTATCAATTAATCTTTTAAGTCCTGGTTGGAAAATAGGCGGAGCTGTATGAATTGATTTTGAAATAGCTACCGGCACAGTATAATGCTGGATAAGAATTTCTAAACCTTTTAAATAATATGGAAGCATTAAATTGATCGTATGCAAATTAGCTTTATAATATCTTTTTAATTTATTATAATCTGATTTAAATACTAAAAAGCCGATTATAATTGAAAGCAAAATGTATAGAAATGATAACTGACTAATAAGTAAAAATATACATACAATAGTCGCGACAACACCATTTCTAACTCTTGCATTATAAAGTCTATCAATGTCTTCATTAGTAAGAGTTCCATATCTAACTCCAAGTAAGAAACGATAATCATCTTCTTCTAAGAATCTAAAATATGGAACAGTTTCTTGAACGAATCTTTTTGAACTAAAATGATGTGTTTTTTCAAGAATGAATACCATAATTATGGCAATAACTATAAATATTGTTCCAATACCTAAATCTATATTCATTATTCCGCCCCCACATCTTCATTATAATATTTTTCCCCGCTTAATAAGAAATATGTATTAAGCCAGATAATTCCGTGAAGTATTAATTGAACTAGTGGATTTTCTAACATTTCGTTATATGTTTCTAGGCCTAAAAGCATTTGAACTAACATTGCCATTAAATACAAGATAACACCGAATTTTAAGAATTTTTTATGGAATTCCGCTCTATCAAGGCGGTCACGATAAACTGCTTCAACAAGCATATCAATATCCTGACTCATATTTTCCAAAGATTCTCCGGCATCTCTTGAACCTTCATTAGTAATTTGTAAGAATAATTGGTGCATATTACGAACTATATAGAAATCATATCTTGAATTAAAATATTCTATAGATGCTTCAATTGTACCATTATCATAAGCCATATCAATCATTTTACCAACATCGGCTTTAACAGGGTCTTCTAAAACTCCTGATTCATAAACACCTTCTAAAGCTTTTACGAAGGCTTGCGTCGTTGCGAATTCCATAATTGTATTAGTTGTATATACTTGAATTTGTTCAAAAATAAATTCACTATATAAACGATTACATCTTAAGTATGTTAAATATGGAATTGATAATACGGCTAGAAAAGCATATATAACTGAAACGATTATACTATAAAAGTATAAATAGCTAACTACAGCAGCTGCTGAGGCGAAAACGATAATTTGAACAATATACTGTCTTGTCGTATATTCTTGACCTAACTCTTTTACCTTTTCCCTTGTTACTTTAAATGAATAGGGAGCATATTTATCGTAAATTTTAGCTATTTGAACATTTACGAATCTGTAGACATTAGTTTTTCCTGTACTACGATAAACAACAATGAATATCGCAATAGCCAAGACTGCTATAAAGATAAAAAGTGTCATATTTCCCCTCCTTACTCATTCTTAAATTGGATTATTTGTAGTTCCTGGTGCGGGAGATTGTAGTGTTTGAACTTCCGCATTTGGCATAGCAGGAGCTACATTAGGACTCACCGGAGTAGGTCCCAATGTTTGAACTTCCGCTGGCTGAGGCGCAGTTGGAGCAGCCACAGGGTTTACTGGTGCTGGTCCGCCGTTTGCCGCTGGCATTTGTGCTTGCGCATTATTTTGCGGCTCTGGGGCGCCAAAAGTTACAGGCTCAGCTGGTTCATCCGAATTTTGATAACGCTGTTTCATTTTTTCGTGTTCAGCTTCTTCAACTGGAACATTTTCACCTAAAAGCAACATTTCTTTTGGTAAAAATACTCCTTGTACTTCTAAATAATCAACTAAATATTTTGATGGATTTTTTCTAATAACGTCACCGGTAGCAGTTTTACGATAAATTGTATTATGCCCAGCCTCGTTATTATCATCGACAAAGAATTCCGTAACTTCAGCAATTTCACGAATGAAGTTGTGAGTTTCTTTATCGGTATAACCTCTAACATAGATACCAATTTGAACATATCTATGAATTGTTTTTAAAAATTGTGCGATATCTTGACTTGTTTCAAGTAAACTATACATACGGCTAGGGATAGATGCTGCCTTATCCGCGTGAATAGTTGATAAAATGTAGTGTCCAGAAGATATTGAGTTTCTGACTGCTAGAACAGCTTCGGCACTACGAACCTCTGATAACAAAATCCATTTTGGATTCTGACGCATACAAGTAACTAATACTTCAGTGTAAGAAGCGATATTATTAGTTTTCATAGCGACAATATCACGGTGAGGAAAAATTCTGTCTAAGTGTAATTCCAAAGTATCTTCGATAGTAATGATTTTTTCATCTTCTGCAATCTTTGATGCTAGATACTTTATTAACTCAGTTTTACCAGAACCGGTTTCTCCACTGGCGATAATATTACAGTGGCCTTTAATACAATACTCTAAAAAGTCATGAATATCAGGTTCGATATACTTTTGTGCGATTATTTTTTCTTTTTCCAAACGAACTTTTGCTGGCGTTTTACGAACAACGCAAGCAATTCCGTTAGTAGCAATCGAATCGTGAACAAAATTTAAACGAAGTTCAGCACTTTCAGCATCCAGAAATGGATGGGCCATATTAAAGGTTTTACCCATAACATTTGAACACTGAAAGGCTAATTTTTCCATAAATGCATTATTAACTGCTGGATTATCTACCCTATATATTCCGCTTGATAATGTTTTTAAGTGGACTTGTCCACCATTACTGTAAGAAATATCAGTAATATCATCATTGTCTAAATATTCTTTAAGTGGCCCAAAATCAATTGAGTCAAACATATTTCCATTCATAGTTATCTCCTAATCAAAGGTTACATCTTCTGATGCTGTATGGGTAGTTCCGTTTCCTTCAACGACTGTAGCGGTAACAGTTCCAGCTTTAGAAAAGCTTACTCTAGCACTTTCACTAGTAACAGTTGTTTCTCTTCCAGTATCTTTCTGATATGTACAAGTATAATCACTACCACAACCAACTGGGAATACGATTGTTACACGTTTTGTTTTAGTACCAGTAGTTGTAAATGTA
This sequence comes from uncultured Bacilli bacterium, assembly GCA_947625215.1. Classification (GTDB taxonomy): domain Bacteria; phylum Bacillota_I; class Bacilli_A; order RF39; family UBA660; genus Coprosoma. Next base: position 5,894 of record CANQNL010000022.1, read on the forward strand.
GGTAATAATGGATCACTTTCAGTTGATTGATTGGTTACACTACCAGTTGGTAAATTAACAGAGTGAGCTTCAATATAATCAACTAATTGTTGAGTTGATAATTCAGTTGCTCCTTCAGTACTAATAGTTCCTCCGTGTGGAATTGGATATAATTCAACACCTAGTCTAGACATATAAGAAGCTTTTTGAAGTAATAAGTTAATTTCTTCTGGAAGACCAAATAGTAAATATGCAGGCTGACGTGATTCGCTAGTGTTTTCAAATACATCACGACCTGAACTATCTCTAACTGCTAAAACTTCGACATTTTCGACTAGTTTCCCTAGCATAATTCTTTCATTTTCACCATCACCAATTTTCATATAAATGTCAACAAAGTTACCAGGAAAAATTGAGTTACCAAATGTAGTTTTCATTGAAACTGGGAACTGATAAATCATTTCACCTTTTTTAACCTTTAAGAATATTGAGTCTGGTAATTGTGATTGTTCTATTACCGTATCGGTATAGAACATACTGCCAGCCGGAACAACGGAGTTAACATTGGTATATTTACCAACAATACTATTTTTAGATGTAATAACATTACTAGAAATAGAAATGTTTGGCATATCAATTAGCTTAACCATATCATCAGTTATTTCCGTCCTTGGTTGAATAGTTTCAGCAGCTACAGGAACTTGTCTTGGTTCAACAGCTCTATTAATCTGGCTACTATAACCAAAGTATAAAAGTACTAATATTATCATTACTCCTAATAATGTAACTATATTTTTGTTTTTCAAAAATCTTTGTACTGTAGCTATAATATTATTCATTTTCCCTCTCCTTTTCTTTTATTTTTTTAATATGGATTTTCTAAAATACTATCATATCTATTAGTTAACGTAAATGTTACCATTTCGCTGCTTCCTAAAGGAACTGCTGCGTTTCCATAAGCTTTACTAGAAACTTTTATGCTTACTTTAGGTGGAGTTTCATTAACGTCAACTATTTCTACTTTATATTCCCTTGATCTGCTGGCACTATCACCAAATCTACGGATAAAATTCTCAACAAACTTTTCTCTATCGATTCGGTGATATCCAGTTTTTCTATAATACGCATAGTCTACTGATTCCCACATTGCTGCTTCTGCAGCTTCTTTTAATAATTGCGAATTATGTTCATCGGTATTTGTTATTGTTTGAAATAACGTTATAAAGAATATTGAAGCCACTCCGAGTACGATAACTAAGATAGACCATAATGATTTATTCATTTATTATCATCCTCCTATTCCGTAACATTCGGCGCTTCCAAATGAACTACACGCTGATTCACTAGCGTTATATCCATATTGTGAATTACGTATAAACGTGCTTTCACAACTTCCTACTTTATTATCTCTACACTGTAATGTGTAATCATTATAATCGTTGTCACTACGTCTTTGTTGCTTATTATAATTTCTGATTGCTGAAATGCTTGCATTGTCTAAGTCAAATGTGAATAATGGTGTTTTACTGTAAATTGCTGCGCCTTGGCTACCTCTAGCATTAGTAATTTCGCCTTGAACTACACCGTTATCATTTTTACAGCTTATACCACCCTTATTAATATCCCAAGCACACCAGTTATTACCAGTTGCTCGTTTATAATCTGTCTGTCCTGGGAATGGGTTCGTTAAATCTACTGCTCTATAAATTAAAGCTTGTCTAGCTGGAGTTGGGCATTGACCATTTACTGGACATACGTTTTCAGTATCTGGGCAGCATTTTCCGCCTTCACACTGACTGCAAATATCAACGCCATCACAGTTTCCATTTTTACACTCGCGTGGGTCTGGATCACATTTGTTTTCACATTCTCCGCCATCACCTGGACATTCACTTTCGTATTGTTCTTTTGTTACCTCATAGCCGCCTGTACCATAATATTTATCGCCATCCTGCGTGCAAGAGTATGGACATTCTTTTAAATATTCATCCTTAGAGCAAGCGCCTCCGTGACAATAATGTTGTCCACTTTCATCAATATGGCAACCACCACATTTAGCATTAAATGAACCTTCATCTAATATTTCAGAACCTTCATCTAATATTTCACCATCTGGTCCATAATATGTTCCTTCCATATATACACATTCTGGTAAATTACATTCTGGATCATCTGGATCACATACTGGGTTATCGTATGTATTTTTGCATAACATATCGCCTTCAAAGCAAGGATATAATTTAACATCACAGTTATATTCTTCAGAATCTTTTAAAGCTTCATAACAAGCACCTTCTGAACCTTCATCAGATGTCCATACTTTGTGAGCATATGAATAAGAGTCGCCTGTAGGTAATTCATAATTTAAAGTAATATGTGCAGCAACACCATTACCATCACCATAGTTTCCATATGAAACTGGGATTGTTGATGTTCCTAGATCTAAATAGTCATTTGTTTGGCCTGGTTTTTTCTCAGAAACCGCATTTGTTGATCTATTTACCCATCTATAGAAATTATCGTCATTTATATCAGATAATTCATAATATTTTGTAGTTTTATATGTATCAATATAATATGTATAATATGTTTTCGTATCAGTAACACACCAGCATTCTCCAGTTTCTGGATTACATTCTGAATGGTCTGGTACAACATATTCATATTTATAGGTTTCTTCTCTTCTATATTTTTCCTCATCATCAGATGGATCCAAATCAACGGTTCTATATGGATTAATTTGAAGTTCCCTATTTTCTATATTATACTGTCCATTACCAACTGTTTCAGTATAAGATAATGATATTTTTCCGGTATCTCCAGCAGCAACAGGATCATTTTTAGGTTCTGAGCCACTAGCTCCAGTTACATTTCTAAACTGATCTAGTTTACTCTTTTGATCGCTCTTTTGCTGATCAATTGTTTTATCTCTGTGCCAGCAATTTTCTGGTTCCCAGTGTTCTTCTTCAGTTGGTTTTATTGAAACCCAACATTCTCTTATTTTTTCTACTTTTATTGATTTAAAGTTTGGTATACCAGTTGCATAAAGAGCTCCACCTCTTTTATTTACAACGAAGTATCTTCCTGGTGTTACCATCATTTGATCATTTCCGTTAGGGAAACGAATCTTGTATTCTTCACGACACCAAGTTTTACCGCCACCAGCTGAGAATGGTTTTTCAAAATAACCAGGATATTTAGTCGTACCATCTATAGTTGCTGGAGCTTTATCATCCATAATATCTTGATATTTATCATTGTCGACTAAGTTGACAACGCCACCTTCACTTGTAGAACTACAAGGTGGGCAAGCGCCACCTTCGCTACCAGTATCGCCTTCACATTCTTTTTTATACTGTTCTTCAGTAACTTTTTTTCCATCTTTACCATAGTAAACGCCGTCTTCCACCTCACAAGGTTCACCGCATTCTTCGTGGTATTTTTCTTTATCTACTTTATCACCGTTAGCACCGTATAAATCGCCTTCAAACTCTTCACATACTAAACAGTCTTTAGCATATTCATCTTTGCTAACAATTTCTCCTTGTTTATTACGGAATTTACCGCTTCCAGCACTTGAACCGCCTTCATCGATAGCTGGTCCAAGTTGTGGTTTATTTCCAGAAGTAGTCGTACCTGAACTTTCATCTACTTCAACACAAGTACACTCACTTTCCCATTCTTCTTTTGTAACTGATTTACCTTCACTATCACGATAAGAATTACCATCGTGAGAGCAAGGACAATCTTTTTCAAATTCTTCTTGGCTTACCTCTTCACCTTTTGAGTTATACCATACCTTCTTGCCATCTTCTTCTTTTACTGTACAAGTAGGTTCACACGTGTTATCTTTTATGTCATCTGGTACTCTTACTCTAGCTAAATACATAAAGTAACTGTTTGTAGTATCATTTGCTCTTTGAAGATATGTATTTCTATCACCATCGTTTAAGCCTCCGGCATCAACTGATGCGCTTGGATCATAAACTTGACGATAATACTCATGATCAAAATCTTCATTTTCACCATTATCAACATACATCGTATATGCAAGTCTAGGTAGAACGTGAGCATAACCCCACCACTGACCAAACATAAGTGAGATTTCACTTCCTGAGCCAAAATAATAATCGGTTCCAAGTGATATACCCATTAATGGTTCAAAGGCAATATAAGCTTCATCCAATTTTTTAAGAGCATCGCTACATTGTTCATCACCGCACTTGCCAATTTCTTCAATATCAATGCCCATTAGCTGTTTGTATATTTTGTTAACTGTAGGGAAGTTTTGTTCATCTTCTAATGCGTGTAAATCATTTTTTAATGCTGTAGTCGCAGAAGTTCCTACTGAACTTTTACCACTATTAAAGTTTTGAAACTTCATATCAATGGCATCCTGCCAAGCCCATTTGTCGCCTTCTCTATCTTGATATGTATCATTTCCGCTTACTCTTGTACAAGCCGCATCACCACGGTAATATAAAGTATCACCGCCACTATAGCTGCCATTACAAGTCCAAACTTTTCCAACATCAAATTGACAAGCGCTTCCACCAAATAAGCATGAATTTTGCATCTCAGGGTTCAAAAAGTCCATAGTCTTACTAGTATAGGTTTTCCCGCAAGATTCTATTGTAAGTCTTTCGTGGTTTTTATCAACTACGGTAGCACGTACTCCCCAAGAACTTAAATCTTCAGATGTTCCATCAGGATTTCCCCCAGATCCTCCAGGACCATACCATCCAGATGTTCCCCAAACATCTACATCTAAAGCACTTACCGCGGTTATCGAAATAAATCCAACAAGCACAGTAAAAATGGTAAATGCTTTTTTCTTATTGATGATTTTTTTAATTTTTTCTATCATTGTACTCACTCTCCATTACTAAAAAGTAGTTTTCTTTTTTCTTCTTTTAATAAGTATTATTGCCACCACCACAATTATAATTAATAATAAGGCAGCTGCTCCAACAATGGCTACTAAAGGAATTTCATTTTTAGGAGAATCTTTAATACCATTCTTTTCTTTCCATTCTTTAATTTCCGTTTGGAATTCATCTAAAGTTACTTTTGCAGTATTAGTAAATTCTTTACAATATTCAAATTCTTCTGCACCTTTACATTCATCACTTCTTGAATATGTATTAAAATAAGGTAAATCAACATATGTTGTTTTTAAAAGCACATCACTGCATTCCTTATTGGTAGGATAAAATTTCAACACAGTAACGTGATTAGTTGGATAAGCAAAAGCATTTGAATCACCGCTAAATGTACGTCCATAATCATCTTTTATCGCAACAGTGTCTGGCTTGTTTTCTACTGTAATTATCCAATTGTAAGAATAATTTGTTTCAGAAAATTGAAATTCCTTACTAACTTTTGCTCGATTAGCTACCTCTTTTAACTGATTTATGTAATCATCACTACATTCGGCATTTGCCATAGCAGGTCCAATAAAAAGGCAAACTAAACCTGCAAAAATATATTTGTAAACACGACTCATACTTATAGCCTCCTTTATTATATTAATTATAACACATTAATTTTTGTTTTTATATATATATTTATTACTTTTTTCATTTTTTTGAAATAAACTTCATTCGATTGATAATAAAGATAACAACTGATATAACAATACTTATTCCAAAAATCCCAAAGATTATCATCCTATTGTTACTTAAAAATTCCATAATTTTTTCCATAAACGTTGGTTCTGAAGTTTTAACAGCTTTTTTTTCATCGTATATTCGTACTTGATTAAAAAAATCATTAAGTGTAACACCTGAATTATCTGTCCACTTTTGACAAATATCTAAATCTGATTTCCCTTTGCATTCATCAAATTCACTATAATAATTATATTTTGGTAAAGTCACATAACTTTTTATGATTTCCTTACCACGGCATTCGGCATCATTTGAATAAATGGTATAGGTGATTGTTTGTCCATTGTTATAATGCCTAGTAAAATCTTCATTAAAGCGGCTACCTTCATCATCAATGACATATATATTGCTATTTATATTAGAGCCTGTTACATAAAATGAAGGTATCCCACTAGCATTAACATCATAGCTATAATCAAATTTAACATTAGAAGCAATTCTAGAAAGTTCAGCGGTTCTTTCAATGCTACAATCGGGAATTTGTTCCGCCTTGGCATTAAAAGGCATTATAACCATACAAATTAAAATTATTAATAAATATTTTTGTTTCATTTATTCAATCACCTTATTTCTGTTTAATTACATTAAAACATATTTATAATTATAATTTCTAACTTTGAAAAGTAAATAAATGGTTGTAGCGCCTTCAACATTTTTATTAACTTCGATATAGTATGTATCGGGTTCTTTTACAGCCGGACTAATATTTTCCGAATCGATTTTATGACTGTACCAACCACCATTTTTTTGATAACTGATAACAGCAAATTTATTTAAGAAATCATTTAATGTTGCGATACCACTAATATTCGCATTCTGATCACTTTCAAAGGTACCTTTAACTTTCATTACCGTTTTAAAATAAGTGCCGGTAGTAGTTGGAGTAACATATTCGTATGATTTATAACATTTATTTGTGCTGTAGCAAAAATTATAGTCTGTTTTAAAACTCTTGGCAACTTCAACTTTATCAATTTTTAATTTAGCGTTTTCTAAAAGGCTACCTTTAAATGATAAAGTTTTTCCAGAAACAGCTTCTATTTCATCTTTATCTTTATCTAAATCTTCTTGTTTTAATGTAACATAAATGTTTTTCGCGCCTAATTCGCCTTTAACATAACTAATATTATCGTTAAATTTTAAAACCATTTTTTTATTTGCTAATTCTCTTGGTAAATCAAATGCTAATAAATAACTCTTAAAATCAGTGGTTAATTTTTGTTGGACGTAAGGCGTACCCATATCAGAAATTTCTTTATTATAACTAGTAGTTTGTCCATATGATCTACCTCTAATACGCAAATTAAATAATCCAGTATTTAAAACCGCATCAGGATCGTTATATACACTTTTAACATCTAATTTTAAAACTAATAAAACCCTATTTTTAGTTTTCTTGCCATTTTCATACATCATTTCTTCGCCAAATTGATCTGTCGATGTAATAAAGGCTTGTTTTATATTGACTACAACTCCACTAGCTTGGAAAGGATGACCTTGTTTATAATCAGCCCTATAAATCATCCGATTTATGAAAAGGGTAAAAGCAATTATTATGACTAAGATAATTCCACACACATTAACCAAAAGTTTATGTTCTAAATAAAAGTACGAAACGTACCTTATGCCTTTCCTAACTTTTCTTTCAATTTTATTTTGATCAAATTCAACGGCAACTTCAAACTCTTCATTATCTTCAGTTTGAATATCTAACTCTTGTAAATCGGTACCAAAATTAAAGCCTTTAATATCAAAGCCAGTAGCCCTTATTAATACTAATACTACGCAAGCAGCTTGAAGCGCTAAACCAACATAAGTAAAATCTCTGACGGCTTTAGTTAGACGAACGTCCCATATTACTTCATTAACGCCGTGAAGAATCATATAGTCAACGCCATACATGACAATAATTAAAATATAAAGTATTCCACTAAAAATATACAATTTCTTTGGTTTTTTCTTTACAAACAAAACTGAAAGGATTACAACATTTAATATAACAATAATAAGAGCCATTATGAAACTATAAAAATTTATATAATGTCCCAAAACAAAATCATCGGTAGCTAATAAATAATTCCCGATGTAACTATTTAAAAAACCAGTAATGACCCAAGTACGATAAATTAAAATTCCCATTAAAACAGCCATAGCTAGGTTTATCAATCTAAAGTACTTGATAAAAAGCGCATAAGGTTTTCTAAGTATCATATATGTGCCCCTTCCTTACTATAAACATTATACCCTAAAAATTTCAAAAAAAAAAGTTTTTTTATATATTTTAAGCTGTTTTACAAAAGTACTGGCAAATTGCTTTTAAGGAAAATCTTACGATTTAACATATGTTGAAAAAAATATGTTTTTACGATACAATGAATGTATTAAATTTTATTATAGGAGGTCTTATGGAATTACAAACTTTTAAAAAGCTTTTAAGTGAACTTGATGAGCCATATTATGACGCTAATGTTCCACTAGTTATACTAGAAAATTTTTTTCATAAAAGTTTTCCTGAAATAAAAGATATGATAAATAATTTAAATGTGTCAGTTACTAGTGATGAAATTCGTAATTTTTTAGATGAAAAATTCGATGAAGAAAATTTAGAAGTTAAAAACCGAATAATTGAAAGGCAAAATAAAAATTATAACGCTTATATATATGAGGAGCAAATCACTGATGAATGGATTAAAGATGCGTGTGAAAGATTTAGTGATGATTTAATAGCTGAAAGATATAATTTTTCACCATTTGTTTTAAAGTATTTTAATAAATATTCTGATATTATGAAAAAGAAGGTATTACAATTATTAGATATTATTGAACACATCGGTGATAAAAATAAAAAAATGAAAGATATAAGAAAAAAATACGATATTGTTTTAAAAAATAAAAAAATTTCTAAAACTGATATTGAACGTTTAGCCCTTCCAGCTATTTACAATATTCAAAAATTAGAAGAAAAGACTGCCCAAGCTAATAATCTTGATACTTACTTAAATTTCAAAATATCTCCTATATCTTTGGGGCGCGAAGGCATCTTAGAAAATGAAATTTATCCTAATAATAATCTAGATATCCCACTTTCAGAAAGACAAGAAAAAATAAAAGCCAACGGTCAAATGAAAAGTAGAAAAATTATCGCTAAAGCACTTATGAAATAATTCCGCTTAAATTAAGTGGAATTTTTATTAAATTGTGATATAATGTTAATAGTTAAATTTATTGCCCCATGGCCAAGCGGTAAGGCAACGGACTCTGACTCCGTGATCATTCGTTCGAATCGAATTGGGGCAGCCAATATAAAAATAACCCTTGAATTTTCAAGGGTTTTATTGATTATCGTAGGTGATTTTATGCAGGTAAAACATACATTAAAACCAATTTATAATATAAATAGTGAAATATTGATATTAGGTTCTATTCCGTCAGTTAAATCTAGAGAAGTAGGTTTTTACTATGCTCATAAGCAAAACAGATTTTGGAAAATTTTGGCATCCTTATGGGATGAAGAATTGCCAAATACTATTCCAGATAAAATTGATTTTTTAAATAGGCATCATATTGCCCTTTGGGATGTTTTAGAATCTTGTGATATAAATGGTTCTAGTGATAGTTCAATTAAAAAAGCTAAAGCTAATAACATAAATAAAATCTTAAAAAAAACAAATATTAAAACTATATTTGTAACTGGTAAAAAAGCATTAGATTTATATAATAAATTATGTTTACCACAAACGCATATTGCTTGTATATATTTGCCATCACCAAGTCCAGCTAATTGTGCGATTTCTTTTCAAGATATAAAAGAAGCTTATAAAATTATTTTAAAATACATAAAAAAATAATACTCAACCCAGCAAAGTTAAGTATTTTCCTTTCAATTATCAAAAGATAAGAGAAAGGTGGTGGTTAGTTATGACAAAAAGAGAAATATCTCTTTTTATTATAATCCTACTATTATTTTTTATAGTAATCACCTTACTATTTAAATAATAAAAGCATCTGATTCGCACAATCAAATGTATCTTTTTATTTTATGCAAGTTTCCTTGACAAATACATAATAACATAAAAAGAACTTTTGGCAAGTTCTCTATATTAAATAAAACTTCTTGATATTCTTCATCAGTTAGAATTATAGTAATTGGTTCTTAACCATTTGATTTAATTATTTCAGATATTTTACCTCTTACCAATTTGATATTTGTTCCATAGTTTGTCTCCCTTTTGCATATTATTATTGTCAATATGCAAGTGTGTTTTTTAATTGACAAATGTTCATTTAGTTTCAATTAAATATTTATTTATATTTTCTAACTCTTTTATTCCATTATTATTTTTTAATATTTCCATTTGATTTCTAGCAGAATCATTAAGTCTTATTAATCTTTCTTTTTGTGATAATCCTAATTTAATAAATTCGGCATTGGAATTTTCTAAATTGTTTAATATAACTAAATGTATTAAATCTGTGTAATCCCTAATATTTCCTTCTTTAGCTAATTTTGGATTAATTTCTCTCCATTCTTTTGCTGTCATACCAAATAGTGCAACATTTAAGACATCTGCTTCTTCTGCATATACAAATTGTTTTTGTTTTTCTGTTAAGGTTGGTACAATATAATTTTTTATGGCATCTGTATGAACTAAATAATTTGTCTTAGCTAAAATTCTATTAGCATGCCATTCAATTTTTTCTTGATATGCTTCATTCTTTTTTAATCTTTCAAATTCTTTTATTAAATATAATTTAAACGTAGGACTTAACCAACTAGCAAATTCAAATGCTATATCAGGATGAGCAAATGTTCCTATGCTATATTTCCCACCTTTAGAATATATTCCTATGGCGTTTGTCCTATCAATCCATCTTTTGGGACTTAAAGTAAATGACGAATATCCAACTTCATTATTTTTAATTTCACGGAATTCCGTGAAATTAAAATTCTCATTATTTAATTGTTCCCATAAGCCTATATAATCAAATGTTCCTTTATTGCTCATCCAATGTATTATAACATTAGCCGGATTTTCAGAATTAGAATATTTTGCTAAATCAGTTAATGATATATAGTCGGTATCACCAATTCTTAAAATACCTATTTTATTATTATGGACATCTATTTCTGTTTTAATTAACTCTTTTTTCATATTTCCCCCTTAATTACTAAAAGGTAGTGTGCAAAGTTTTTAATGACTTTACTCACTTTACCCTTATATTTCAATGAATTTCTATATTTTTTCTTTTACCCTCTCTTTTGAGTATAATTTTTTTATAGAAATTTCATTTTTTATCTATCAAAAAATGACATTACCCGATATAATGTTTTTAGAAACATAAGACACTAGAATCGAGGTAATGTCATGTCTAAAATTATATCAGTTATTATTAATTTTTTAAATAGAATTAATAAAATTTCTTGGAAAATTATTATTTTTCTTTCCAAATTCATTAAAGTTGACGAAATTAAACACTCTAATGATAAACCTGAAAATGTTAAATATCGTTTATTCCATGTTGATGAACCTGCTATTATTGAACCTTTTGTTAAACTTGAACATAAAGATCATAAACAGCTTATCAATGATAATAATATCAAACCTATTAATCGTAAGAAGCCTATTAATTTTGATGTTTGTTGTCCTTGTTGTGGTGCTCCTAAAGAGTATATCTACGATAACAATGGTAAACATACTCAATTTGAATGCAAGGTTTGTTCTTATGTCTTTTCTAACAATCCTTTTAAAGATAAAGATGTTATTTTAAAATGTCCTCATTGTAACTACCAACTTTCTCTTTATCATCATAGAGAAGATTTTGATGTTTATCGTTGTTCAAACAACAATTGTCCTTTTTATCTTAAAAATAAATCTTCCTTAAATAAACATGATATGTCGCTTTATCTTAAACATCCTGAAAAAATTAAACTTCGTTATATCTATCGTAAATTTAATATTGATTTCCCTACTATAAGATCAGATTACCTTAACTTTATTAAGTCTCCTATTGATTTATCTAGGGCTTATTCTTCTCAGTATGTTATCGGTCTTTGTCTTACTTATCATGTTAATTATGGCCTTTCTTATAGACAAACAGCCGCTATTTTAAAAGATGTTCATGAAGTTTATATCTCTTATAAAACTGTTGAAAATTATTGTAAGGCTGCTTCTTCTATTGTTCATGCTGTCTTGGAATTTTATCCTTATGATCTATCTGACACTATTGCTGCTGATGAAACATATATTAAAATTCTTGGTAAACAAGCTTACATCTTCTTCTATTTTGATGCTTTAAATAAAATTGTTACTTCTTACCGAGTCTTTAAAAATCGTGATTCTTTATCATCAATTAAGGCTTGTTATTCTACACTTTGTAAATACGATCAATTACCTGAAGATCTTAAAGTTATCTCTGATGGTAATCCTATTTACAATGTTGCCTTAGAGTATTGGACTGAACATGGTCTTCCTTTTAAACTTTTTCAAGTTATTGGGCTTACAAATCAAGATGATATATCTCGTAAATATCGTTCTCAAAAACAAATTATTGAACGTTTTAATCGTACTTTGAAATATTATTACCGACCCAAAGGTGGTTTTACTTCTCTTGATAATGCCAATTCTTATATGGTGTTGTTTGCTACTTATAA
>CANQNL010000023.1 GCA_947625215.1 uncultured Bacilli bacterium
GGAGTATTACTACTTATGGTAGTGGGTTATGCGGCTTTTGCGACCCAGCTAAATATTAACGGAACTACAAGTATAACTAGTAACTGGGATATAAAAATAACAAATATTACTAGTAAGGGTATAGTAGGAGATGCTAGTGATGAAGAGTCCCAAGTAGTAGATGATTTAACAGCAACCTTTAAAGTAAATTTAGTAAATCCTGGTGATTCTATTATGTACGATATAACTGTCAAAAATAACGGAAATATCAATGCCGAACTTGAAAAAATAAATATGAATAAACAAATAAGTTCAGCAATAAATATAACATATGAAGGAATAGAAGCAGGAGAAACATTAAATGCAAGTGATAGTATTACCTTTACAGTAAAAGTAGAATATAATCCAAATATAACAAGTCAGCCAAAAGATACAACTTCAACATTTGAAATGACTTTAGATTATGTAGAAGCTGGAAAAGCTGGAGAGATAGGTACAAGTACTACAGGAACTCTTACTATGGGCGGACAAGCAGTATCAGTAATAGATGATGGAAATGATGGTTTATATGCAGATGAATATGAGTCAGGAAGATATATCTATAAAGGAGCAAAACCAAATAACTATATCACCTTTAATGGAGAAACCTGGAGAATTATCTCGGTAGAAACCGATGGAACAATAAAAATAATGAGGAACAATTCCACAACTGAAGTGAATTTTGATAGTGCAAGAGCAAGACAGACAGGGTTTTGTGGGGAAGGTAACGCTCCGTCGTTCGGATGTACTGTTTGGGCGAAAACAACTAATTTTCATGACCCGTTAAATATATATTCTGGAGATGTAGATGAAGACTCAGAAATAAAGAAATATCTAAATGGAACATATTATGATTCAATCACCAAGAATAAAAAAGCAATTCAAAATCATATCTTCTACTATGGAGGAGCAGAAGATGATAATGACGATTTAGCAAAACAAATAAGGACAGAAAAGGAATTTAGTGTAGCAAGTAATGTAGGCTTAATAAGTGCAAGTGATTATATCAAAGCCAATACTAATACAAACTCGTGCGGAACGATGAAGAAGGACTATTCAAACTATGAGACATGTACGAGTACAAATTATATGGCAAACTTGACAGTAAGTAGTAAAGATTATTGGACATTGACTTCGCACACGGAGAAGGGTTCCGGATCCTCTACCACTCATTGGGTATATACGGTTAGCAATGTTAGGGGACTGTGGTCTGGCGGTGTTGGGGGTTGCTCGATCGTCCCTAGTCTCTATCTAAAATCTGATGTCGAATTAGGGGGACAAGGAACAGAAGATGCACCATATACAATAACAAATTATGTAGAATAAATTATATTAAATTAATGAAAAATAATGTATAAATAATAAATATGCATTATTTTTTTATTTTATATATAAATAAAGTTCAGTAATGAATATAAACTTTTTTATCTAAAAGTGTAAAACATTAAAAAAAATCTAAAAAAACAAAAGAAATTCTTTACAAAGAACCCATAAAATAGTAATATAGTGGTATACAGTGTATAAATGTGGGTGAAAGTGGGGGATTTTTATGTTTATGGGAGAGTATCATCATACTATTGATGATAAAGGCAGACTGACAATTCCATCAAAAATAAGATATGAACTTGGTGAAGATTTTATTGTCACTAGAGGCTTAGATGGATGTTTATTTGTTTATCCTAAAAAGGCTTGGGATAAAATTGTTAGTCAATATGAAAACCTTCCAAATGTAAAAGATGCCCGTAACTTTATGCGTTTCTTTTTATCAGGTGCAACTAGTACTGTATTTGATAAACAAGGAAGAATAAATATTTCATCACCACTTATTAAATACGCTGATTTAGAAAAAGACTGCATTATAATTGGAGTTGGCGACAGGTTAGAAATCTGGAGTGATAAAAGATGGAATAGTTTCATTAATGAAAATGAAGATAAACTATCTGATATCGCTGATAATTTATTTTCTTCAAATTTAAATATATAGGTGTGAGTATGCATATAAGTGTTTTACTAAATGAAACGATTAAATATTTAAATTTAAAAGAAGACAGTATTATTATTGATGCCACTTTGGGTTACGGTGGCCATAGCTTCGAAATATTAAAAAAAATCCCTAAAGGCTACCTATATGCTGTTGACCAAGATAAAGAAGCTATCAAATATGCTGATGAAAAATTAAAAAAAGCCGGTTCTAACTATGAAATTATTAATAGTAATTTTGCCAATATAAAAGAATTTCAAAAGAAAAATCTCAAAGTAGACGGAATTTTATTTGATCTTGGGGTTTCATCACCACAACTTGATAATGCAGAAAGGGGCTTTAGTTTTCACAAAGATGCCAAACTTGATATGCGAATGGATCAGGATAAATCATTAACTGCATATGATGTAGTTAATAATTATTCTTATGAAAAACTTGCTGATATTTTTTATAAATATGGCGAGGAAAAATATTCAAGAAGCATAGCTAAAGCAATAATCCAATATAAAGAAACTAAAAAAATCGAAGGAACAACCGAACTTGCTGAAATTATTAAATCAAGTGTTCCAGAAAAATACCGTAAAAAGGGGCATCCGGCTAGAAAAGTTTTTCAAGCTATTCGAATTGAAGTTAATAATGAACTTGAAGTATTTGAAATAGCTTTAAAAGATGCTTTAAAATTATTAAAACCTGGGGGCAGAATATGCGTTATTACATTTCATTCTTTAGAAGATAGAATTTGTAAACAAATATTTAATGAAGCAAGTAGTATCCCTAGGGAACTTATGAAATTACCAGTTATTCCAGAAGAGTATAAGCCGAAATTTAAAATAGTTGCTAATATAGCGCCAACGGCAATAGAAATAGATAATAATCCGCGCAGTAGAAGCGCAAGACTTAGAGTTATAGAAAGGGTATGAACTATGGCAAGGAAAATCAAGAGAAAAGCACGAATTACAAAAGGTGAAAGACTACTATACGTTGTTATTATTTTTGCAGCGGTATTTTCACTTGGTATAAAAACTTTCTGTGGAGCTATGGTTAGTGAGCTTAAAATGAGCATTGAAGAAGTTAAATATAAAATAGATACCCAAGAAAAGAAAAATGAAAGCTTGACAATGAAAGTAAATGAACTTACATCATTTGAAAATGTCAAAGGTGTTGTCAAAGAGATGGGACTAGCGTATAATAATGATAATATAATTGTTGTTAACGAATAGAGGTGTTTATGTGAAAAAAAAGAAGCAAAAAAGTAATATGTGGAAACTTCCTTGGAAAGTCTTTTTTGTTTTTTTTGTATGCATTTGTGTTCTTTTTGGTAGATACTGTTATCTTGCCTTATCACCAACGATTAATGGGCATAATATTAAAGAGTTTGCCGATAACCGTAACACGGTTGCTCGAAAATTAATTGCTCATAGAGGGACAATATATGATGCAGCTGGTGATGTACTCGCACATAATGTGACTTCTTATACCTTAATTGCTTATTTGGACGAAAAACGAAGTACAAAGACTAAAATAAATCACGTAAAAGATGTTGATATGACATCTCAAGCTCTCGCAAAAGCCTTAAATGGCGATGCTGAAGATATTAAAAGACGTATAAATAAAGGTAAAGAGGAAAACAAATATCAGATTGAACTTGGAACTATTGGTAGAGATCTTACGGAACTTAAAAAAAGTGAAATTGAGGATTTAAATTTACCAGGTATTGATTTTACGGAAAATTATAAAAGATATTATCCTAATGGAGATTTTGCTTCATATATTCTAGGCTATGCAAAAACAAACGAAAAAGAAGAAAATGGTAAAATAGTTACTAGTATTGATGGAGAGCTAGGAATTGAAGCGCGATTTAATGAAATTTTAAAAGGAACTGATGGCTATCTTCAGTATCAGCAGGATAGGTTTGGCTATAAAATTCCTGATACTAAGGAAACCCGTATTGAAGCTATTGATGGTAGTAATATATATTTAACTATTGACTCTAGTATTCAAAGATTTGTAGAAACTGAAGTTAAAACGATGGAAGAAGGTTTTAAACCCGATTTTACACTTATGACAGTGATGGATGCTAAAACTGGCGATATTTTAGCCTCAGCCTCAACACCATCTTTTAATCCCAATAAAAGAGATATCAAAGATTATGAAAATTTGTTAGTATCGAATGCTTTTGAACCAGGTAGTACAATGAAAATATATACATATATGTGTGCCATTGAAAAGGGGACATATAAAGGCAGTGATACTTTTAGATCAGGAAGTATAGATGTTGCCGATGCAACTATTAAAGACTGGAATAATTATGGCTGGGGTACAATTACTTTTGATAAAGGTTTTGAATATTCAAGTAATGTCGGCGTTAGTAATATGGTTCAAAGATTTATTGATAAAGATGATTTACGTTCTTGTCTTAGTAAGTACGGTTTTGGCAAAACTACAGGAGTTGATTTATCTAGAGAAGTATCTGGAAAACTAGGATTTAAATATCCAGTTGAAGTAGCTAATGCCGCTTTTGGACAAGGTATTCAAACAACTGCCATTCAGCACTTAAAAGCTTTAAGTATAATTGCGAATAATGGTAAAGCTTTAACCCCACATATTGTTTCTAAAATTATTAATCCTAATACTAATGAAACAACCTATAAACGTGAAGTTGAAAAAAGTGAAAGAGTGGTTAGTCAAACAACTATTGATACCATTAAAAATTTAATGTATAACGTCGTTAATAGTACAGATCCACAGGCAACAGGGAAAAGGTATAAAATTGATGGCTTTGATGTAATTGGAAAAACTGGAACGGCCCAAATTGCTGATAGTAAGTCAGGCGGATATTTAAAAGGTGACAATGCTTATATTTATTCATTTGCCGGAATGTTTCCTAAAGATAATCCCGAAATCATCATTTATGCTGCCATTAAAAAGCCAAATGTAGGATCGTCTACAATGTTAAGTACAGCGGTTACTAATTTAATGAAAAATATTGCTAAATATAAAAATATGTTTACTGAAGTTACCAGTACCAGTACAGTTCAAGCGGTAGTTTTAGATTCATACGTTAACAAAAAAACTAATGATATTAAAGCCGATTTAGAATCTAAAGGGGTTAAAACATCTATTATTGGTACTGGCGATAAAATTATTAATCAATATCCAAGTAAAGGTGAAAAAGTATTATCTTATGATAAAGTTATTTTAATCACAAATAATGATAAAAATAAAATGCCTGATTTAAATGGCTATTCAAGAAGTGAGGTTATTTATGTGATGAATGCTTTAGGCTATGATTACGAAATATCTGGTTATGGTTATGTAACTGATCAAAGCATTAAAGCTGGGGAAAATACAGAAAATAAAAAAATAAAAATAACCTTATCGGAAAAATATAAGGAAAGCTAGTTTTTCTAGCTTTTTATTTGTCAAAGAACGTAAATTTTGATTAATTGATATTGTGACTATAAATGGCGAATGGTATAATCGTTATAGAATAGGATGGGTATTATGAAAAAAATAATTTTGTTAACTATTTTAATAGGATGCGCTTGTTTTTTAGGTATTAATAATGCTTCGGCCTTAGATGCCTGCGTTTTTAAGGATGGACATTTTTATGGAATAGATGGCAAGATAAATAAAAATAGTGAAAAATTAATAAAGGAATGCAAAGGATACCATAAACCAAATGTTACTTGGGATAATATTGCTGATAGATTTTTACAACTTGCTAAAATGGATAATGTAAATATGACTAAAAATGGAAGTGGTATTAATATTTCTTTTGTTAGTTCATCTTTAGGATCATATACGATGGATATTAAATATGATGCTGCTAGTAGAACAATATCTTATACTAACCCTAAAAGAGAAGGGGATAATAATAAAAAAATGGATTATGCCCAAATTGATTTTATCTTTTTACACAATTTTCTAGCTTCTTTATTTGATACATATAAAATTCCTAGTGCTAGTTATGCAAATATATTTTTAGCGCAAACGGATGATGAAACGGGAATTTCGGTTGAAAATGGTGAAAAGATTACAGTATCTGATGATACTATGTCTACTACTATGTATGAAATGAATAGTTTTAGTATTGATTTAAATAAATTTGAAAAATATGATGCTTTTATGATAGGTTTTATGACAGATGAAGAATATAACGATTTTGATGATAATATAAATGCTTGGCATATGGCTATCAAATTATATAAACAAATGGATGTCACAAATCCTAGTAATACAGTATTAGATGAAGAAAAAGCTAAAGAGCTTCAATCCAAAATTAGTGACATTGTAGCTAGTGGTTTTCTAGCTTTTGAAGATGATGAGAATTCTACAGATAATTCGGCAAGCTCTAATAATCAAAATACTTCTAATAATCAAAGTATTTCTAATAATATAGTAAAAACTAGTGCCAATCCAAAGACTGGATTAGATTTACCATTTACGGCTTTGATCATTATATTATTAGGTTCATTTATTTCGTTAGGGTATCTTAAACGAAGAAACTTATTTAAGAAAATATAATTAAAATAATCCTAGTTAATAACTAGGTTTTTTCAATCTTGAAATCCAATGGTTACCGTGCTATAATAACTTTCAATGTGGTGATATAATGGCAAAATATAATTGGAATGAAAAAGTATTAAAAAAAAGATATTCAAGGCTTAGTGAACTGGCGCAGAAAACAACTGATGAAGATAAAAAGAAATCTTTATTAGAAGATATGGCCGTTTTAAAAGATTTACTTAAGTTTTTTCGTAGCGAGAGTAGGCCACAGACATTAGCCATTACAAAATATAAAAAAGAAAATCCTAGTGAAACAATAAATAAAATTTATGATTACTTTAATTTAGGATATAAAGAATTTAAATTTTTATGGAATGATTTTAAAGAATTTGATAAATTATCCATAAACCGCAAAATAAAATTATCTGAACTTAAAGAGTGTAATTTAGAACTAAATGATCTTTTTACTTTAGTCCACGATTTTTATCACAGTTTAAATCCTTATTTTTATGAAAATTTTATGAAAAATTTTATAAAAAGAAACACTAATTTAAAATTGAGTAAAATTATTGGTGATGGTCACTGTGCGGGCATTACAAATTTTTTAGTTTATTATAAAGAAGCTTATATCAATGCTGTAACTTCAAATAATATATGGGACTTTATGGTATTAGCTCACGAGTACTGTCACGCTACTAGTTGTCAGATAAATAATAATCAACTTAAAAATAGTGGAAAAATTCCTTTTGATGAAATCGATACTACTTTTATTGAATTATTAGCAGCTGATTATTATGACGATGTATTTAAAAATAATAAAGCGCCAATTTTAAAATCAATTAGACATAGAGAAAGTATTTTTAGTGCGAAAAGAGTAAATGAGGTTATCGATATAATTAATTTAAAAGAAAGTGACGTTCCTAAAGAAAAGGAAGAATACTTAAAAACTAATATTAATTCATTTGAACAATATAAAAAAATAACCTCATTTGAAGAAAGATATGTAATTGGCTATATAGTGGCTATAGAGTTATATCAGTTATATCAAAAAGATAAAGAAAAAGCTCTAGATATTTTAAAACAAATTATTTTATTAGACTATAATTCTATGGAAGAAAATTACAATGCCATTTTAAACTTAGGAATTATTCCTAATGAACATTTAGAAGAATATCAAGATGCTTTAAATAAAAGTTTAATTAAGGCGAGAAATAGATAACCTTTAAATAACTAAATATTTACTTCTTATAAATTAAAAAATATTCTTAATTATATGGAGGTAAAGATTTATAACAAAACATTAAATAAAAAGTTAAATAATTGCTTGTAAAAACATATAATTATGTTATAATAATATTGGCTTTTTTAAATTGCATGAATGTGGATGATTATGCCTAGTGCTCAAATGGGTGGTGTAATTTAGAAATATTCAGAAGAAATAACGAAAGGAGAGATAAAATGGCAGTAGTGTCAATGAGTTATTTACTTGAAGCAGGAGTACATTTTGGTCATCAGACTAAAAGATGGAATCCTAAGATGAAAGAGTATATTTTTACAGCTAGAGATGATATTTATATTATTGATTTACAAAAAACAGCTAAAAAGATCGAAGAGGCTTATGCCGCTTTAAAAGAAATAGCTGCTAATGGTGGAAAGGTAATTTTTGTAGGTACTAGAAAACAAGCATCTGAAGCTACAAAAGATGAAGCTTTAAGAAGTGAATCTTACTACGTTAATGAAAGATGGTTAGGTGGTACTTTAACAAACTTTAAGACAATCAGAAAAAGAGTTAAAAGATTAGAACAAATCGAAAAAATGGAAAAAGACGGAACATTTGACCGTCTACCTAAAAAAGAAGTCATCAAAATTAAAAAGGAATACGATAAATTAAATAAATTATTATGTGGTATTAGAGATATGCATAAATTACCACAAGCTATGTTTATCGTAGATCCAAGTAAAGAAGAAATCGCAATTAGAGAAGCTAGAAAGTTAAATATTCCTGTATTTGGAATAGTTGATACCAATTGTGATCCTGATATGGTTGACTATGTTATACCTGGAAACGACGATGCTATTAGAGCCGTAAAACTTATTATTGGTGTTATGGCAAACGCAATTGTTGAAGCTAATGGTGGTAAATTAGTAGACTACGTTAGTGAAGGTAAAAAAGAAGAAAAAGGCGATGAAATTATGCAAAAAGCCTTAGAAACTGTAAAAAGAAAAGAAGATAGAAAACCAAAATTTAAAGATGGCAAAAAAACTGATAAAAAACCAAATAGTAAATCATCTGAAAAAGTAGAAACCAAAGAAGAAGTAAAAGAAGAAAAAGCTACCCCTAAAAAAGCCGAAAAAGTAGATTTATCTACTAAAACTGTAGCTGAACTTCGTGATTTAGCAAAAGCTAAAGAAATCAAAGGTTATTCTACAATGAAAAAAGCTGAACTTATCGAAGCGTTAAGTTAAAAGATGATTTTTAATCATCTTTTTTTAAAATAAAAAAGGAGGATAATTATGATTAGTGCAAGTTTAGTAAAAGAACTTAGAGAAAAAACTGGTGCAGGAATGATGGACTGCAAGAAAGCCTTAGAAGCTACTAATGGAAATCTTGATGAAGCTTCTGACTGGCTAAGAGAAAAAGGTATTTCTAAAGCTGCTAAAAAAGCTGATAGAATTGCTGCTGAAGGATTAGCTGCAATTTTAGTAGATGGCAATGATGCCGTTATTATTGAAGTAAATGCTGAAACTGATTTCGTGGCTAAAAATGCTGAATTTACAGGTTTAGTAGATACCTTATTAAAGACTATTATTAAAAGTGATGTTAAAACTTTAGATGAAGCTTTAGAACTTTCTACTGAAGAAGGAACAATTAATGATTTAATTACTCAAAAAACTGCTAAAATTGGTGAAAAACTAAGCTTTAGAAGATTTGAAAGAGTAACTAAGAAAGATAATGAAGCCTTTGGAGAATATATCCATATGGGCGGTAAAATTGCTGTTCTTACAGTAGTAGCTGATGCTAGTGCGGAAGTAGCTAAAGATGTGGCAATGCACGCAGCAGCTATGAGACCTACTTACGTAGCTATTGCTGATGTTCCCGAAGAAGAAGTAGAAAAAGAAAAAGCTATTTTAACTGAACAAGCTATGAATGAAGGAAAGCCTAAAGAAATAGCTGAAAAAATGGTTCAAGGAAGAATACAAAAATTTTATAAAGAGATTTGTTTAGAAGAACAACCATTTGTCAAAGATAGTGATATCAATGTTAAAACCTTTGTTAAAAATAACGGTGGAACAATTACTGCAATGTATAGATATGAAGTAGGCGAAGGAATGCAAAAACGTGAAGAAAACTTTGCTGAAGAAGTTGCTAAACAAATGAATATGTAAAGAATTACTTTTCAATAATTAAAATAAAACTGTGAAAACAGTTTTTTCTTTTGCCTCTTTCTTGATTACCTAAATAAAGAATGGTATAATTGTAATAGTGTAGGAGGCGTCTATATGAATGAGAAGGCATTTACATTAACTGAACTTTTATCTGTTATTATCATTGTGGCCATTATCGCAATTATTACAGTACCTGTTATAAGTAATATTGTTAATAAATCTAGACAAAATGCTTTTGTTGATTCAGCCTATGCCTTAATAGCGGCCGCTAATGAATACCGCGCTAGTGCTATTTTAAATAAGACTGATAGAAGATTGTTTATTACATATCCCGAAAAAACGAAAACTTTTAAAGTATCTGGAAAAATGCCTGATGCTGGTAATTTATCAATGGATAAAAATGGTGATATTTCACTTAAAATTTGGAGTGACGGAGCTAAAATATGTATAGTTAAAGATAAAAATGATACCGAAGTAACTATTTCTAAAACAATTAAAAAGAAAAGTGACTGTCATTTATAGCTAAGGATTGCGAGGTATAATAATGGATGATAATTTGAAAATTCCAAATCATATAGCTTTTATAGTTGATGGTAATGGAAGATGGGCAACTGAAAGAGGCTTATCTAGAAGTAAAGGTCACGAAGAAGGCTTTAAAAATATTCAAGTTTTAACCGCGTATATATTTAAAAGAGGAATTAAATATATAAGTGCTTATCTATTTTCAACTGAAAATTTTAAACGTAGTGAGGCTGAAGTAAATTTTTTAATGAATTTACTTACTGATAAATTAAAACAAATTTTAGATTTTTGTCACCAGGAAAATATTCACGTTTATTTTTCTGGGCGAAGAGATAGACTTAGTAAAAAAGTATTAATGACAATGGAGAAAATTGAAGAAGAAACAGCAAAATATAAAGATAAATATTTTAATATATGTTTTAATTATGGTGGTCACGCAGAGATAATTGATGCGACTAAAAAAATTGTTAAGGATGTAAATAGTGGTAAGCTAGATATTAACTTACTAGACGAAAAAATGTATGAAAAATATTTATATCACGAACTTCCACCAGTTGATTTATTAATTAGGACAAGTGGGGAACAGCGAATAAGTAATTTTATGTTATGGCAATGTTCATATGCGGAATTTTATTTTCCAAAGACTTATTTTCCTGATTTCCACGAAGAAGAATTTGAAGAGGCTTTAAGAGAATATACAAGAAGAGATCGTAGATTTGGAGGTATTGATTATGACAAAAAGAATAGTTAGTGCGATTGTTGCTTTAGCAATCTTTGTACCTATTATTATTTATGGAGGCATAGTATTTAATATAGCTGTTTATCTTATAAGTATGCTTGGATTAAAAGAATTTATTGATGCTAAAAATGCCAAAAAACCAGTTCCATTTTTTATTAATGTAATTGCTTATATTTTTATGACATTAATAGTTTTAGTGGATGTAAATGCTTTATCGACAATGTATAGTTTAGATTATCGTGTTTTAGCTGCATTATTTATTGCATTTTTATTACCAGCGGTTTTATATCACGATGCTAAAAAATATAATGTAACAGATGCATTTTATATGATCGGTGGGGTATTATTCTTAGGAATCAGTATGGCCCTACTAATTATGGTTAGAAATATCGATTTGAATTTATTTGTTTTCTTATTTACGATAACCATTACAACCGATATTTTTGCTTATGTATCAGGAATGCTTATTGGAAAACATAAATTACTTACAGAAATCTCACCAAATAAAACTTGGGAAGGATTAATTATTGGAACTATTATGGGAGTATTTGTTAGTAGTACTTTCTACTATACTTGTATCGATCCATCAGCATCTTTAATAGGGGTAGTTTCTTTCTGCGCTTTCCTATCATTATTAGGACAGTTTGGTGATTTAATATTCTCAGCTATTAAACGTTACTTTGGTATTAAAGATTTTTCAAATATTATGCCAGGTCACGGCGGAGTATTAGATAGATTAGATAGTATTATATTTGTATTGTTAGGTTTTACATTTTTTATAACTATTATATAGGAGGCTAATTATGCTAACACTGTTATACTTTATTATTATTTTAGGTGTAATTATATTTATTCACGAACTTGGTCATTTCATTTTTGCCAAAAAGTCAGGTATTTATGTTTATGAATTTTCACTTGGAATGGGACCTAGAATATTTAAGTGGAACCGTAAAAATGATGAGACTGATTATTGCTTAAGATTATTTCCAATCGGTGGTTTTGTTCAAATGGCCGGAGAGGAAATTGAAACTGATAAAAGTATCCCAAAAAGTAAAACATTTGGGGTGAAAACTTTTGGTCAAAAATTTATGACTGTTATTGCTGGAATAATGATGAACTTTATTTTAGCTATTGTGCTTTTATTTATTGTTGGACTTGTAGATGGAGCTCCACAAAATAAGGCACTTATTGGCGAAGTTACTAAGGATATGCCAGCTTATGCCGCTGGTCTTGAAGAAGGCGATCAAGTTTTAACTCTTAATGGTCGAAATACTAATACTAGTGATAAACTAACTTTACAGCTTCAAGTGTTTATGGGTAAACCTATTACTTTAGAGGTTAAAAGAAATGGTGAACTTAAAGAAGTTAAACTTAAACCAGTAGAAGTAAAGGAAGATGGTAAAATTAGTTATAAATATGGCTTTAAAATGAATGATGAAGTAGAATATGGCTTACTTCCATCTTTAAAATATGCTTTTACTAAAACATTTAGTTTGATTTATCAGATGATATTTATTGTATTTTATTTAATCACCGGTCAGCTTGATTTAGGATCATTATCTGGTCCAGTTGGTATATATAGTGTTGTTGATACGGCTGCATCCAATGGTCTAATGTCACTTTTATATTTGACGGCCTATATTAGTATCAATGTTGGATTTATTAATTTTTTACCACTTCCAGCATTTGATGGTGGTAGAATATTATTCTTAATTATTGAAAAAATTAAAGGAAAACCAGTTGACCAAAGACTTGAAAATACAATTCATACCATAGGAATGTTCTTACTTCTGGCTTTAATGATTTTGATAACTTATAACGATGTAATTAGGTTAATAAAATAATCTAATATTCTTAGAATTAGAAAGTGTTTATTTAAGTGAATTTGCACTTTTTGATAAATTATTGTATAATTTGATTAGGCAATATGTTAATATTGTCTTTTTAGTTAGGAGGAGACATATGGGTGAATCTAGTGAATTAACTGAACTTGAAAATTTGTTTGATTCTAAAGCAAAAATCAGAAGATTTGAAAATAGAGTGCTTAGTTTAAAAGATCCGTGGTTATCTTATGATTTTGTTAAAAATATAAAAGAAGCCAACGTAAAAGCTCACGGTAAAGTTATTATTACTAGGGGTGATGCACTATTAAATTATTTATTTGCTAAAGAAGTTAAAGGCGCCGATATAAAAGCTCACGGTAAAGTAGTAATTAAATCTAAAGATAATTGGATTAATTATGAATTCGCGCGAGATGTAAAAGGAGCTAATATAAAAGCTCACGGTAAAGTTATTATTGATTCTGGCGATTTTCTTATGAATTTAATATTTGCCAAAAATATTAAGGGTGCTGATATTGAAGCACATAGGCAAGTTCTATTAAATAATAAAGAAAAATTTTATAATTTGGAAATATCTAGAATAAATTCTCCTAATATTTTAGAGGCTAGTTCAAAGCCATTTGTAAAATCATTGAAAAAAGATTTTAAATAATATATAAAAAGATTTCAGGAAACTGAATTCTTTTTTTCAAAACTGATATAAAAGATAATTAAATTTAATGACTTTAAATTTAAATAATGCTATAATTGTAATAGGTTTGTAGAGGTGATAAAGTGCTTAAAGTAGATAATATAACAAAATACTATGATGATTTTTGCGCTGTAGATCATTTATCGTTTGAAGTTAAACCAGGAGAAATATTTGGTTTACTTGGAGTAAATGGAGCAGGTAAAACGACAACATTTAGAATGATTATTGGGCTTTTAGAACCAACGGATGGTAAAGTGACATTAGATGATAAAAAAATTGATTATAGTGTTACTGATACAATTGGATTTTTAACTGAAGAAAGAAGCTTACTTACCAAACTTACGGTAAAGGAGCAGTGTCACTATTATGGTATCCTAAAAGGAATGACTGAAAAGCAGGTTGATGAAAGATTAGATGAACTATTAAAAAAATTCAATATTGAAAATTATAAGAATAAAAAAATAAAAGAACTATCAAAAGGTAATCAACAAAAAATTCAATTTATTACTGCTATTTTAAATAATCCAAAATTACTTATATGCGATGAACCATTTTCTGGTCTAGATCCTTTTAATGTAGAACTTTTCAAAGAAGAACTAAAAGAAATGGCCAAAAGTGGAAGCATTATAATTTTTTCATCTCATAGAATGGAACACGTTGAGTTATTTTGTAAAAAAATTGCGGTTTTAAAAGATGGTAAAGATGTTTTAAGTGGTAATTTAAAAGATATTAAACGCCGATATCGTAAAAAAAATATTATGGTTAAGGGAGATATTGATTTAGATAAGATAAAAAAAATAGATGGAGTTTTAGATATTATTGTTAAAGCTGATGAATATGAAATTAAAATAGCCGAAGAAAGTGTAGAAGAAAAAGTTTTTAAAGAGGTTAGTAAGTGTAAAAACATTACTAAATTTGTAGTTGAAGAACCATCACTTAATGAAATATTTATCGATAAGGTAGGTGAGACTTATGAAAACTAAGTTAAAATATTTAGTTACTGTTAGCCTTAATCGTAAAATCAAAACTAAATGGTTTGTTATTGCTAATATTTTACTTTTTATTCTTATAGCTGGTCTAATTAATGCCGATAGTATTATTAAAACTTTTGGTGGGGATTTTTCAGAAAAACAAGAAATATTTGTTATTGATAATTCAAACAAAGCATTAGAAATTTTTAAAAAGCAAAATGAAGAATATACCTCACTTTTAGGTGATGAGGAATCATCATTTGAAATTAAATTAACTGGTAAAAAACCTAAAGATATATTAAAAACAAAAAAACATAAAGATGCTTGGGTATTAGTTTTAGATAATGATAAAGAAAATGTTTTATCAGCTAAGCTTATATCTGATGGTTATATAAATACTACAGAGTATGCAGCCCTTTCATCGATTGTAAATAATACTAAAAGTCAAATTGCTCTAGCGGAAACTAATATCGATCCTAACGATTTAGCTAAAATATCAGGCCCAGTTAAAATTGAAAGAGAAGTTTTAGATAAAGATAAAAAAAGTGAAGATGAACAAATGCAGATGATTATGTCTACAGTATTTCCAATTTTCATTTTACCATTTTTTGCTTTAACTATTTTTCTCGTTCAAATGATAGGGGCTGAGGTAAATGATGAAAAGACAACTAGGGGAATGGAAATAATTATTTCTAATGTTTCACCTAAAGTACATTTACTTTCAAAAATAATTTCCAGCAATTTATTTGTAATTATTCAAGGAGTTTTATTATTTGTATATGGCGTTATAGGCATATATATTAGGCATATTTTAGGAAATGGGTCAATTACGAATATGACCAGTTTAGATATTGGTACAACCATTTCAAATTTAATGGCTAGTGATGTTGGCGCGCAACTTGTATATATTATACCTTTAGCTTTAATTATGATGCTTCTTACTTTTATTGCATATTCTTTATTAGCAGGAGTTTTAGCTTCAATGACAACAAATATTGAAGATTTCCAACAATTACAAACGCCAATTATGGTTGTTTCATTGGTTGGATACTATTTAGCGGTAATGGCGGGTGTATTTGAAGGCTCATTATTTATAAAGATTTTTGCTTTTATCCCATTTATTTCAGCTATTTTAGCTCCGTGTTTGCTTGTTTTGGGACAGTTTAGTATAATAGAATTTATTATTGCCATCATTTTAGTAATTATAACTATATTTTTGCTTGTTAAATATGGCTTTAAAATTTATAAACAAGGAATTTTAAATTATTCTTCTAAAGATTTATGGAAGAAAATGTTTAAAGCTTTAAAAAGTAAGTAATTTACTTACTTTTCTATGCAGGGGTGGCGGAATGGTAGACGCGCTACTTTGAGGGGGTAGTGGGAGTAATCCCGTGGGAGTTCAAGTCTCCTCCTCTGTACCATATTGGAATATAAAGGAAACCTTTGATTTATAAGGCTTTCTTTTAATTTTATCTCGCAAAAATTATTTTGTGAGTGTTTGTAAAAATCGTCTCTTTTTGTATAGATAATACACACATAATACACAAAAATGAAAGTTCAACAGGTCTGACTAAAGCTTGAAGCAATAGTCGTGGCGAAATAATTATTTAATAACAATTTAATAATTATTATATAGCTTTTTATATTTTAAAATAATTAAAATTGATAAAAATAATGACTTTATATAAGTTATAGAAAATGCTATAATATATTTAATTAAACAAATAGTAATTTGTAGAAATGGAGTACTTTATGCAAAATAATTTAAATATTAAAAACTCGACAGCAGAATTTTTGATATTTACTAACCAGAACAAGACAAAATCAATAGAAGTAATTGTTGACGATTCTTCAGTATGGTTAAGTCAAAAATTAATGGCAGAATTATTTGGAACAACAAGAGAAAATATTACTATGCACTTAAATAACATTCTTGATAAAGAATTAAAAACAAATTCAGTATGTAAGGAATTCTTACATACTGCTTCAGACGGTAAAAATTATAGAACAAAATATTATAACTTAGATGTGATTATTGCTGTGGGGTTTAAAGTTAACTCTGAAAAAGCTATTCAGTTTAGATTATGGGCAATAAATATTCTAAAGCAATTTTCCATTAAAGGTTATGTACTCGATAAAGAAAGATTAAAAAATGGTGCATTTTTAAACGAAAATTATTTCGATGAATTATTACAAGAAATTAGAGAAATTAGGATTAGTGAAAGAAATTTTTACCAAAAAATCACAGATATATACGCAACAAGTTTAGATTATAATAAAGATGCCCCTTTAACAAAAGAATTTTTTAAGACAGTTCAAAATAAAATGCACTATGCCACCCACGGCCAAACAGCGAGTGAGCTTATTGTAAATCGCGCAAATGCTAATAAAGAACATATGGGTCTTACTAATTGGAAGAATTCTCCTAATGGCAAAATAATGGCTAATGATGTTGTTATTGCTAAGAACTATTTAACAAAAAAAGAACTTAAGTCATTGGAAAGAATAGTTACTATGTACCTTGATTATGCCGAAGATCAAGCAGAAAGACATATTCCTATGACAATGGAAGATTGGAAAAAAAGATTAGATATTTTTTTACAATTTAATCAGAGAGAAATTTTAGATAATCCAGGTAAAGTTTCTCATAAATTTGCAGAGGAATTCGCTTTATCAGAATTTGAAAAATATAGAGTTATTCAAGATAAAATATTTGAATCTGATTTTGATAGGTTTTTATTAGATATCAAAAATGAAATGAAAAATTCATAACTGTAAAATAAAATAATATATTGAATAAGCATAGATAAAAAAACAAATATTAAATTGTCCGAACTATTTTGGACTTTAATATAGAGAACTTGTCAAAAGTTCTTTTTTATGTTATGATGTATTTGTCAAGGAAACTTGCATAAAATAAAAAAAGGATACATTTGATTGTGCGAATCAGATGTTATCCCTTATTTGGACGACATCTGAAATCAACTATTGTTGAAATCAGATGCTTTTATTATCTAAATAGTAAGGTGATTACTATAAAGAATAATAGTAGGATTATAATAAATAGAGATATTTCTCTTTTTGTCATAATAACCACCACCTTTCTCTTATCTTTTGATAATTGAAAGGGAAAACACCTGATATATTTCAAATGTATCCATAAACAT
>CANQNL010000024.1 GCA_947625215.1 uncultured Bacilli bacterium
ATATAAAAGTCGGTACCTCTTTTTTTTGTGCTTTTTTATTGTTGTATTTAAAACTGATAACTTAATTGTAAAAATGAGCTAGCGCACGTTGAAATAATTTCCGCTATGCTTTATCAACTAATGAAAGATGCCACCGTAGAAGAATTAAAAGCAGCTGGATTAGGAGAACATTACGCACAATTTGGTATGGATTTATTCCCATCTGATTCTTTCGGAAATCCGTTCAATATGCTTCATATTAAAGTAGCCGGCGATTATATTGCTGATATTGAAAGTGATATGGGAGCAGAACAAAGAGCTCGCGCTACTTATGAACATTTAATGGAAATGACTAATGATCCAGATGTTCTCGCACCATTATCTTTCTTAAGAGAAAGAGAAATTGTTCATTATCAAAGATTTAAAGAACTTCGTGATTACTATTTAAAAAATAAATCAACTACTAAATAAATACTCACACCGAGTATTTTTTTAGTGTAAAGAGCCATACTAAAAATGGTGATGATATGAAAAAAGCTATATTTCTCATAATTATTACCTTTATGCTTGCTGGTTGTACATCAGAAATAAAATTAAAAGGTGATATTACAGAGATAAAATATAATGATATTACAATTCTTGACAGTGATTATGATCAAATTAAGGCCCTACTTAACACAAAATTTTCTAATGAAAAACATAATGCCCAAAATGACCTAACTATTAAAACTACCGAGGACATTTATTATTTTAAAGTATCAGATAAATATGTTGGTTATAATGGCAAATATGCTGCCAATGATAAATTAGGAATCTATTTAAAAAAACTTAAAGACAAATATCAAAATACAGATTTTTACGATATTAGCTATGAAAAAGATTATACAGATAGCGAAGATGATTTAAATATCAATTTAGATAAAACTTCTAATTACATTATAATTAAATTAAACGGGGAAATTAAAAATTTTAAAATTAATGAAATTGAATTTGAAGATGATACCTATAAAGATATAGATCTATTATACGAAAAAGAAAACATAAAAAATAAAACTATTGCTATTAGAAAAAGTGTAAATATACATAAGCCAGATATCAGAATTTCTTTTACCAATCTTTATAATTATAAAGTTTCCTTAATACCAGTATATAAAAATGACAAAATTATATTTGAAGCTAGGTATAAATTAAAAGAAGATAATTGACTTTTCAATATATTTATGCAATAATAACAAGGCATATTAAGGAGTGAAGAAAATGGTACAACTTGAATATTATTTACTAATTTTTAATAAAGAAGGCACCCCTATTCACTTAGAACCTATAAAGGATAATAAAATTACCTTCCCAAAAGATACATATTATATTGAATTATGTGAGCGAAAACTAATTAGCGAAAATAATGAAAATCAAACTTATTACTCAAAAACTTTATTCAATTTTGTTCCTAATACTGTAAAACGCTATTATACTTATGAGGGAAACTGCTATTTAAAAGATAGTAAAACATTAAAAAGACTTAACTGGGTTCACGATAATAATTTTAAAACCTTTAAAACTAAAGAAGAATTATTAAATTACGTTCAAACTATTGTCAATTATATTTGTAATAATTTAGATAATCTTGATGACCACAAACAAAATAAGAATATTAAAACTTTAATCAAAAGCAATTTATAAAATATTTCATAAAAAAGAGAATTAGTTTTCTCTTTTTAATTATTCTTTTTTATATCAAATTTTTTACGTTCAATAGAATTTAATATTTTTTTGCGCAAGCGATAACTAACTGGAGTTACTTCAACTAATTCATCATCATTAATATAATCTAAACAAACCTCTAAACTCATTTCTCTTGGCTTTTTTAATACCACTGTATGATCTTTACCAGCTGAACGCGTATTAGTTAAATTTTTACTTTTAACCACATTTACTGTTAAATCTTTATCTTGATTTGCTTCACCAACAATCATACCTTCATATACTTCAGCCCCTGGTTCAATAAACATTATGCCGCGGTCTTCTAAAGCTCCTAAAGCATAAGCCGTAGCTTTCCCATTTTCCATTGAAACTAAAGCTCCATTTTTTCTTTGATAAGAAGCATTAGATGCCATTGGAGCATATTCTTTAAATGTATGATTTATAATTCCATAACCCTTAGTTAAAGTCATAAAATCAGTCATAAAACCAATTAGTCCACGTGAAGGAATAGTATAATTAAGTCTTACTTGATTATCGCGGTTTTCCATATTTTCCATAGTTCCGCCTCTAGTCCCTAGCATTTCGATTACATTTCCAACGTATTCTTCGGGAACATCTATTCCTACATCTTCAAATGGTTCGCAAGTTTTACCATCTATTTCTTTAGTAATGATTTGTGGTTTTGATACTTGAAGTTCATAACCTTCTCTTCGCATATTTTCAATTAAAATTGATAAATGTAATTCACCCCTACCAGAAACTATCCAAGATTCTGAATCTAATTGTCTAACTTGCAAAGAAACATCTCTTTCCATTTCTTTCATTAATCTTTCTTCTAGTTTTCTAGCTGTGACAAATTTACCTTCTTTACCACTAAATGGACTTGTATTAACTCCAAAGGTCATCTGCAATGTAGGTTCATCAATTCTTAAACGTGGTAAAGCCTCTTCCTTTCCAATTTCACAGACAGTTTCGCCAACTGAAATGTCAGGAAGTCCGGCAATTGCCACTATATCGCCGGCGTGAGCTTCATTTATTTCTAATTTTTGAAGTCCTAAATAGCCAAAAATCTTTTGAATTCTAAACTGTTTAATACTACCATCAAGTCGCATACAAGAGACCATACTATTAACTTTCATTGTCCCTCTTTTAACTAGACCAATACCCATTCTTCCAACATAGTCATTATAATCTAAAAGCGCAGGCTGAAATTGTAAACTGCCTTCTTCATTTACTTTAGGTTCCGGTATATACTTAATAACAGCATCTAAAATCGGATCCATAGTCTCTTTTTGTGTATTTAAATCAGGATCTAAACTTGAAGTCCCAGCTAAAGCTGATGCATAAATTACAGGAAAATCTAACTGTTCGATACTAGCACCAAGTTCAATAAATAAATCAATTACTTCATCAACTACTTCTTTAGGTCTTGCTGAATCTTTATCTATCTTATTTACAACAACAATCGGTGTAACCCCAGCTTCTAAAGCCTTTTTAAGAACGAATCTAGTTTGTGGCATTGTTCCCTCATAAGCATCAACAACTAATAACACTCCATCAACCATATTCATTATTCTTTCAACTTCACCGCCAAAATCAGCGTGACCTGGAGTATCTAAAATATTAATACGTACACCTTTATAATCAATAGCCGTAGTTTTAGCTAAAATAGTAATTCCACGTTCCCTTTCAATATCATTGGAATCCATCACACAATTTATAACTTCTTCATTATCTCTAAAAGTCCCAGACATTTGTAATAACTTATCAACTAAAGTAGTTTTTCCGTGATCCACGTGAGCAATTATTGCGATATTTCTTTTATTCATATACTGCATCCCCTTTCTGGCACTAGGCATAATTATATCACTTATACTTTAAGTTGTAAATAAATTTTTTTATGAAAAAACCTCATTTTATAATGAGATTTTATTTACTATAAATTGAATTTAAGATCTGATCTTTATAAGCGATACATTCAGCATCAGCACCTTCTTGTTTTTCATATTCTAATAAATAAACGCTACCATCTTTTTCAGTACTATAAATATATGCATCACCAAAAGTATTAGTTTCTTTAAACCAACTCCAAGTTGTATTATTGATATTTTGCTTATTTATCTGATTTTGTTTAGCCATTTGACTAATTAAATTTTCAGAACTAGAATAATTTGCCACTTTATATAATGATACCTTACAGTCACTAAACACTTCAGTACTTTCTTTATTATCATATGAATAGCTATATTCATAATCGTTTGAATCATTTTCAAATCGTTCTGGCACAGTTATTGTAAACTCATCGGCTATCTTAATACTATTATCTTGTATTAAGATTCCATTATACTCTGCATTTTGAGTATTATTATTTGAATTAAAAGCATTAAAAAGGTTCCCTACGAATAAGCCAAAAGAAGCAAATATAGCTACAACCATTACTATAGCCATTATAATTGGGATTAAAAGTCCTAGTAAAAATCTTCCGGCACTTCTTCCACCTTTTCTAATACATATATTTTTAATATATTCATAATCTTTGTTTGAATTTTCCAGTTTTATTTTATAAACTTTATGTTTAACAAAGGATAAATAAAGTCTATTGGTTAAACTTCCATAAACTAAAATATAAGTTGCAGCATTGGCAATTAATAATACAATTAAACTAGCAGAATCACTTAATTTAACAACATTCAATATTTTTGCAAAAACATTAGTAACTAATGCCGACAAAGTTGGCATAACAAGTATTGATAAAAATCCATAAAGCATCATCTTACGGTAAAACATATATGGAAAGCCTAAAAAAGCGGCCGCAAAATTAAATTTATTAGTAGTTATTGTTTCATAATTAGGTCCAATAAAGGCTTTTATTAATTCATCGTCTTCATTTCTAATAGAATTTACTGGCGCAGCTGAAACATTTTGTTCTGGCTTAGATTCTTCTACACCATTAACTGTATTATTTTGATTATTCGTTTGGACTGTTTTTTGTATATTATTTTTATGTGAAATAGGTAAATCATTATTGTTTATATTTGAAAAAAATTGCTTATGTTGTTCAGCCTCTTCTCTCGCTTCTGCAGCTATTTCGGCTAAACTTTGTTGTTTTGGTGGCTGATAACCTACAGGTTTTTGTGTCTCAGTATTATTTTCCTTTGAACTATCTTCAACCTTGTCCTTAGTTGATGGCCTTAATTCAAAATTAAAATTATAATTTAAATCATTATTTTCTTTATTATCCATAATATACTCCTATACTGATAAAATTATATCACGAATTTGAATAAAAACTTGGCGTTTTTTAATTCACTTAACATTATATATACAAATATTCTCTTTAAATTCATTATTAATAAAACATAAAAATAAGTTAAAATTTAGCCCCAAGTTTTTTATTGACATCTTTATAATAAAAATTGTATATTAAATATGGTGATTATATGGAAGTAATAATCTTAATAGTAAGTTTAATCATTATCCTGGCCGCTACTAAATTATTTGTAAATGCGATTGAGTGTCTAGGTAAACTATTAAAATTATCCGAAGGTGCGGTTGGTTCAGTTTTAGCCGCTTTAGGAACAGCACTACCAGAAACATTAATTCCAATTATTGCGATGCTTACTGGAAATACTAGTAATGCTGCTGACATCGGAATAGGTACTATTTTAGGCGCTCCACTTATGTTATCAACTCTTACAATGTTTGTAACTGGATGTGCGGTTATTTATTTTAAAGATACTAGAAAACATAAAGATAAGATAACTGTTAATTACGATATTATCAGTCACGATTTAAAGTTTTTCTGTTTTGCTTTCATTTTAGCTATATTATGTGGTTTTATTCCTGAAAGTTTTAAAACCATTAAAATTTTAATTGCTGTTATTTTAGTTTTAAGTTATATTATATATATTTTAAAAATAGTTAAAGATAATAAAAAAACTTCTTTTAATTTATCAAATTTATATATCACTTTTGGTAATCAAAAAATTATAAAAAGTAATAAAATTATATATTTAGCTATTTTACAAGCTATTATAGCCATAACATTAATTATTATCTGTGCTGAAACTTTTGTTGATGCTATTTCATATATATCAAATGCTTTAAATATTCCGGCTTTTGTCTTAGCTATTGTTATTACACCTATTGCTACAGAACTTCCAGAAAAATTTAATAGTATTATTTGGATTTCAAAAGAAAAAGATACTCTTGCCCTTAGCAATATTACTGGAGCAATGATGTTTCAAGCTTCTATTTTACCGGCTATCGGAATTTTGCTTACAGATTGGTCTTTAACTAATGCTGGAACAGTTATATCAGCCGCTTTAGCTTTAGCTTCAGTAACCCTATTATTAACTGAATTAAAAATCAAAAAACATCTGACCGTAAAAATGTTATTAACCTCGGGAATATTTTATTTATTATTTATTATCCTTGTAATGAGTGGCATAATAAGATAAAGGAGTTTAAGACTCTTTTATTTTGTATGGATTATTAATTTTCCCTGTTCCTGATAATTTAATATCAGATTTTAAATACAAAGTCGGTAGAACGCTATAATCAGAATATCTTGGAAGAGCATCTCCAAAATATGTATTACCAACATAATACACAAATTTATCCTCATCACTAGTAGATGTCCAAATTGCATTATTATAAGTCATATAATTTATATAATTAGTTTTATAACAACTTTCTTCATTTTTAAAATATAAATTAATTGTATAACATTTTTTTATATTTGAATTAGCCTTTAAATATTCAAACATACTAATTAAACCAATATCCCCATCAATAATATTTTTATTCCTAATACTATTATAATAAGCACTATTTAAATATTTTTTTAATGAGGAATTATTAAAATCATTAGAATTATTTTCATCAAAAGGGAAACTGCCAATACTTTGATTTCGCATTATTTTTAGTTTTTTATCCTCTATTAAAATAATTCTCCATATTTCATCATTAAATAAAATATAATTATCGGGATTTGTCCCTTTGTATACATAATTTTCATTTTCTTTATATAACCCGCTACCACTTTTAACAATAGGAAAATTAACACCATTATAATTTAAAAACTCATTTCCTCCAATTAAACTTATTACTATTGTAACTATTTTCATTATATATTCCATTTTAATCCTTCTTTCTAAGCTCCTATATATATCTTACTTCCTTAATATCTCTATTTCCTTTTTTCTTCTAAAAATATTTTTATTTTTTTGTCATTTGATGATATAATTAACTTAGGTTGTGATTATATGAATAAAAAACAAACTAAAACTTTAATGATAGCTTTACTAACAATAGTAATTGTATCAGTAGTTAACTATTTTAAAGAAGACATTGATAATTTTTTTGTTGATGCCGAAGAAATAAAACAGACTAGTTCTTATAACATCGGAATGATACCCAAATATACAGGACTTGATTATATAATTATTAACGACAATGTTCCAAATTTTAAACCTGAAGAAATTGCCAATTTTTCTACTGAAACTTATAGTGATTTAGATTATTTAGGACGATGTGGAATTGCTTTTGCTAAAGTAGGAATAGAAACAATGCCAACAGAAAAAAGAGGTTCAATCGGAATGATTAAACCCTCAGGATGGCATACAGTTAAATATGACAATGTTGATGGTAAATATTTATATAACCGCTGTCATTTAATTGGATATCAATTAACTGGTGAAAATGCGAATGAAAAAAACTTAATTACTTGTACTAGGCATATGAATGCTGAAACTATGATTATCTTTGAAAATAAAGTTGCAGAATATATTAAACAAACTAATAATCACGTTTTATATCGTGTAACACCAATTTTTGAAAATACTAATTTAATAGCAACTGGCGTCCAAATTGAAGCTCAAAGTATTGAGGATAATGGTAAACTATCCTTTAATGTTTTTATTTATAATGTCCAGGATGGTATAGATATTGATTATAATAATGGAGACAGTAAGTTAAAATAAAAACTTACTGTTTTAATTAAAGTAAGTCTTTTTATTGTTTGTAAATTTTTTATTTACTAACCAAAAAATACAGAATTCAGGATTTCTGTATTTTTTTAATTTCTTGCATAGATAAGCCTGTATATTTAGCAATTATGTCAGGATTAATACTATCTTTAAGCATATTTTCAGCTATTTCAATATTTCTTTGTTCTGTTGTTCTTTCTCTAATAGTATTTTCCCATATCTCATTTTCGTTCTCGATCGCTGCTAGCTCCGCTATCTCGTTTGCTAGTGTAGGATCTATATTATATTTCTTTACATCTTTTGATATCTCTTCCATTAGTCTATCACCTTTACTTATCTTTTCCATCTCTTCATAATTTGATGCCGCTAATAACATAATAAATGGATTCTCTTTTTTTATTGATTTTTCATTTTTACTATACCATACTTTTGTATAATAATCCATATTTATATTCACTATTTTAAATATTTTTCCCATTATCTTTTTCTTACTCTCTGGTTCCATTATATAAAATTCTATTTTCTTTCTTCCTCTCATATCGATATCTGGAAAATACTTCTGTAAGTGCCATGTTATATTTAATTGTATGTGCTCTATTACATTACTATAATTTTTATTTTTCTTTTTTAGATGACTACTGATTAATTTACAGAAATATAGAAAGTTTCTAATATATATATCTTCTCTATAATCATTATTTACTTCGACATTAATTATTCCTTTATCAGTAACTACTATTAAATCTAATACTTTTATTTTTTCTTTTTTATAGTCTATTGGTAATTCAGTATTTGCTGAAAAGATTTCTCTTACTTTTAACTCCAGCGTTTCTTCTAATAATCTTTTTAATAATTCTTCTTTATTAAAAGTGTTTTTAAATATGATATCGTTATTTAATAAGTAAATCTTTTTATCTTTAGTTTCTGGCATATTATCCCCTACTTCCTATTTTAATTTTTTCCCTTTTTATCCTTCTATATATATCATACCGTGTGGAC
Organism: uncultured Bacilli bacterium; assembly: GCA_947625215.1. Taxonomy (GTDB): domain Bacteria; phylum Bacillota_I; class Bacilli_A; order RF39; family UBA660; genus Coprosoma. Next base: position 8,670 of record CANQNL010000024.1, read on the forward strand.
ACCTCAATTTCCTTCTTTTTTCTTTATTTTTTTTAAACTTTCTTTTTTACATACAATAAGCTGAATCCCCCATTTTCATCTTATTTTCCCTTCGAATTTCCCATTTTTGAAACAAAAAAATTACGAAAAATCGTAATTTATTCTTTATTACATGTATTATCTTCTTGTAATGTATATCCTTCTGGGCATATGTATTTAGTTACCTGTACAGGTGATGTAGTTTCAGTTTTTGAGCATATAGTTGAAGTACCATCTCCTGATTTAGTATAACCATCAGAGCAAGAGTAGATCGTTCTATTCGAAGCCAACATATAGCAGGTTCTAGAATAATCCGCGGCGGGGGCGCCAAAAGGATACTGGCACTCATGACCATAAACTATACCACTCGAGCATCGGCAGCTGTCATTGTAGGCAACAGTTGTATAGTAGACTGGGGTGGCATTATAGCAAGCGCAATTCCGAATTTGATCATAGCACTTATCACCGGAGAGAACGCCAACTGAACAATAGTATTCTGTCGAAGTTGTGTAGTTAGTTGTTATCACCTTACTACATATCATATCAGGCCCTGCTTCATCAGAAGATGTATATTCTTCTGGACAATCCCATACTAATTCAGATTGGGCTAATATTTGTTGCCCAAAATCTAATGTTACTTTAAAATCTGCTGATTTATCTTCTGGATCTTCAGTTATATCAGGATTATATGTGACTTTTATGGTTAATATTTTTGATGTATCTGGTGCGAGTTCGTCATTTTCTTTTAGGCCACTTGTTTCAAATATAATTGCTGGATTATCTTTTTTATTAATAGTTATTTTTTCTAAATAAGCATTAAAAGTACCTTTATTTTCAACAGTTATATCGTAGGTTATAGAATCTCCTGGGCTTACTAAATTTGCTTTAAAGGTTGCTGATAGGTCATCTACTACTTGAAATTCCTCGTCGGAAGCCTTTCCAACTATATCTTTACTAGTAATATTTGTTATTAATACTTGCCATTTACTAGTTATAGCTGTGGTTCCATTTATATTTAGTACTGTACTAAAAGCGGCATAACCTACTACCATTAATAATAATACTCCACATAATGAGCCAATAATTATATTTCGTTTTTTCTTTTCTGACATATTATACCTCCTGCAATATGGCGTATTGTCATATTTAACTATATTATATTATGGCGATACGCCATATGTCAAGATGATTTTATGGCGTTTTGTCATAATATAAATGAGGTGAATGCTATTGGTAGGAAAAATAATAAAGTATATGAGACTACAAAAAAATTTAAAACAAGATGTTTTGGGCAAACTATTAAACATTGACCAAACTACTTTATCTGGTTATGAAACAAAAAAGAGAACTGTTAGCTTTGAAATGATGGAAAGAATTGCCAAAGAATGTGATTTCGATATCTATTTTGTTAATAAAAAAACTAAAGAATACTTTACGGCTAATGACATAAAAAGAAAAGATGTATAAAAAAAATTAGGGAAACCTAATTTTTAATTTACTCCAAAAAATGTTCTTAAAATATAATCCATTGTAATTTTAACATCGGGAAATACGGGTATATTTTCAAGCTCTTTTCGTGAAAACCAGCCAATTTCCGTACTTTCGTCATTTATAACTAATTTAGCATCAACATTATTAGGAACAGCCGCATAAATAATATCAAAATGTTTATCGCCATTTTCTTTACGATTACATTGAATTCCAAGTGGTCTAATCATATCATCTTCACGCGGAAAACGTTCACCCAAAATTTTTATTTTTAAACCAGTTTCTTCATATACTTCTCTAATTGCTGTTTCTTCTGGTGTTTCATTATCTTCCATATGACCACCAGGTTGAACCCATCTATTCCACTCTTCGTGTTTTACTAATAGTATTTTTTTGTTTTCTGGATTAATAACAAATGCCGATGCGCAAAAATGTCTCTTCATATCTATCACCATTCAAATTATAGCAGATTATTAATGAATCTGTCTATCCAAGTGTATCGTGTCCTTCTAAATTTACATTTTTTTCGTAAACTGTAAATTTTTCTTGCATATCCAAAGTAGCTAATAAAACTTCGTCGGCTTTAAGACCTTTAACCTTCAATTGATGATAAAGCCAGTCTCTATCTTTATGAATGGATTTTAATGTATCATCTAAAATATTTCCATCAATAATTAAATTCGCACTTAACCCAGTCTGTTCTTTTTTTATTTTTAAATCTTTATTAACTGGCGGTTGATAATCCGGTTTTGGTAAAAAACTGACCTGGCCATTAGCTTCCATCAAAGCATAATCAATTTCAGAAATATCAAAATAACCATTAATACGACAGTCTTCTAATAAATCATTAATATCAAATCTAGATTTTTTTAAATTATTATATACAATTTTACCATTTTGAATTAATACTGTAGGATCGCCCATAAAAAATTTTCTAATTTTTAAATTTTTAAGTGTTATAACTGATACCAGATAAGCTACCACACCAAAAACAATAACGGCAACTATCCCGTGTAGATACTTTGATTCTAAGTTAAGAGCCATTTCGGCCGCAAAGTTTCCGATAGAAATTCCAATTACATAATCAAAAACACTAAACTGGGATACTTGTTTTTTTCCAATTAATTTAGTTACTAAAAACAAAACAACTAATGAAACTAAACATCTTAATATAACATCTAATAAATCCATTATCTCTTTTTCCATAAAATCACCATTTTTAGTATTATCTTTATAAAAAAAATTATGCGAATAAGCATAATTATTTTTTAATTGTTTTAAATTTTTCTTCTAATTTTTTATGATCAAAGACAACATCGGTCTTCAAAACTAAAAGCATTACAATAATTACTAAAATTGTGTATAAAATATATCCTAAAGTTCTATCTTGAAGTACATAAACAATAGACGCTATAGCGAATAAAATTTGAATCGCATAAATTAATAATACCGCTCCACGATAAGATAAATGCATATTTAAGAATTGATGATGTATATGTGATTTATCTGGGGTGGCAAAGCTTTCACCTTTTAATCTTCTTCTCACAATTGCAAAGAATGTATCTAAAATTGGAATTGCTAAAATAAGTAGTGGGATAATAAATGATGTTAAAGTTACATTTTTAAATCCTAGTAAAGCAATTATTGAAACCATAAATCCCATAAACATCGAACCCGAATCACCAGCAAATATTGTAGCTGGATGGAAATTATGAACTAAGAAACCTAAAGTGGCTCCGAACATTATAAATGTTAAAGTTACATCTAGACCAATGTTGCCCATAATAGCGGCAATAATTCCGATAGTTAAATAATAAATCGCACTTATTCCGCCAGCAAGACCATCTAGGCCATCGATTAAATTTAAGCAGTTAATGCAGGCAACTATAAATAATACCGTTATTGGATAAGCAAGAACTCCAAAATCAACATAAAAACCAAAGGCACTTATATCTTGAAGAATTATTCCGCCATAGAAAGTTACAACTGAAGCGGCAATTAATTGTCCTATAAACTTAGCTGATGCTTTAAGTGAATTAATGTCATCAATAATTCCAGTTAAGATAATTATAAAACTACCTATTAAAATAGAGTTCATTGTACTACTTGGTTCCCCAAAAAGCATATAACTAAATAAAAATCCTATGAAAATTGCTAAACCACCTAATTTAGGGGTTGTTTTTTTATGAATATGTCTATGTCCTTCCTCATCACGAGGGACATCTAAAGCTCCTATATGAAATGCTAACTTCTTAATGAAAGGCATAATAAATGCTACTAAAATAAAGGTAATAAGAATCATTAAAAAGATGCGTGTGATAATATTTTCACCCACTTAACTCACCTCTCATATTAATTTTATCATATTTTATAAAAGAAATCTATTTTTATATAGAAAAAAGGGCTTATGCCCTTAAAAATGCTAAATAAACTTCATATGCATTATAAATATCAAATTTGCTTGCTACTTCATATGGGGCGTGCATTGAAAGTACAGGTACACCACAGTCGATAACATCAACACCTTTATTAGCTAAAATATAGGCAATTGTTCCGCCGCCACCTTCATCGACTTTACCCATATCAGACATTTGATAAACTAAATTTTGTTCATCTAATATGTGTCTTACTTTAGCTACGAATTCGGCGCTAGCATCACTTGCTCCGCTTTTACCTCCGTGACCAGTATACTTGCACAAAGATATACCGTGGCCAATATAAGCAGCATTATTTTTCTCATCAACCATAGCATATGTAGGATCTAAAGCTGATGTTACATCAGCTGATAACATTTTTGAATTACACAATGTCTTATCTAAAACATTTGGACCATTTTGCCCTGTTTTATCTAATAGTTTAGCAATAAAAACATCAAAGTTATGTGAACACATTCCGGTATTACCAACACTACCTATTTCTTCTTTATCAGCAAGTAAAACTACTGAAGTACGTTTTGAATTTTCTAAATTTAATAAGGCTTTTAAAGCTGTATAAGCACAAACACGATCATCTTGGCCATAAGATGCGACCATACTTAAATCAAAGCCTAGACTTCTCGCTTCAAAAGCTGGAACGACTTCTAGTTCAGCACTAGTAAAATCTTTCTCTGTAATACCATATTTTTTATTTAAAATACTTAAAATATTTAATTTTACTTTTTCTTTAACTTTATCATCATTATAAGGAATACTACCGACTAAAACATTTAAATCTTCCCCGGCAATTCCATCACCTAAAGTTTTCTTTTCTTGATTTTTAGCTAAATGTGGTAATAGATCAGTAATTGTAAAAATTGGATCGTTTTTATCTTCACCAATCAATACATCAACAACCTCACCACTACTTTTAACAACAACGCCTCTTAAAGTAAGCGGAATTGCTGTCCATTGGTATTTCTTTATACCCCCATAATAATGAGTTTTTAATAAAGCTAAACCTTCAGATTCATACAAAGGATTAGGTTTTAAATCTAATCTTGGAGAATCGATATGCGCTCCTACTAAATTAAGTCCATCTTCAAGGAGTTCATCACCAATAATAGCTGCATAAACAGCTTTTTTTCGATTAATATAATAAACTTTATCCCCTGGTTTTAAATTTTCAATATTATCAATTTGTTTAAAATTATTTTGTATTAATATTTCTTCAGCGTATTTTGCACATTCGCGTTCAGTTTTACATTTATTTAGAAAATCAATATAGTCATTATTAAAATCTAAAATTTTAATTTTTTCATCGTTTTTTAAATTTTCCCAACCACTTTTTTTATTGTTAAAAAGTTTTTCTTCTAATTTTTGTCCTTCTGTTTTTTCCATATTGTCCTCCATCCTAATTTTATTATATCCTAAAATTATGAATTTAAACCATTATTATCGATTAATTGTACATTATCTAACAAAACTCCAGTTCCTTCAACAACACAGGTTAATGGACTTTCAGCGACAAACACTGGTACTTTTAATTCGTGAGCTAACAATTGATCAAAACCATTTAATAAAGCTCCACCACCGGTAATTACGATACCTTTATCAACAATATCAGCTGATAATTCTGGTGGGGTTTGTTCTAAAACAGCTTTTGCTGTATTTATAATTGTATAAACACTTTCACGTAAAGCTTCTTCAACTTCATCTGAAGTTATAGTAACAGTGTGTGGCAAGCCAGTAACTAAATCACGGCCTCTAACTTCCATTTTCTCATTTAATGAACCTGGATATACTGTTCCAATTGTAAATTTGATATCTTCGGCTGTACGATCACCTATAAGCAATTTATATTTATCTTTTAAATATTTTATAATATCGTTATCAAAAACATTGCCAGCGACTTTGATAGAAGAAGATGTAACAATTCCGCCTAATGAAAGAATCGCAATATCTGTAGTTCCACCGCCGACATCGATAATCATATTCCCACTTGGCTTAGATATATCCATTCCAGCTCCAATAGCTGCTACTTTAGGTTCTTCTTCAATAAATACTTTTCGAGCTCCAGTTCTTTCAGCAGCTTCTTTAATAGCATTCTTTTCAACTTGCGTAATATTTGATGGACAACAAATTAAGATTCTAGGTCTAGCAAAAAAACTTCTTCCGTTTATTTTTCTAATAAAGTGATTAAGCATAATTTCGGTAATTTCAAAATCAGCAATAACACCATCTTTCATCGGTCTTATAGCTTTTACTCTGCCTGGAGTTCTTCCAAGCATTTCTCTAGCTTCTGTTCCAACGGCAAGTGGTCTTTTAGTATCAGCATCAATAGCCACAACACTAGGCTCGTTTAAAACAATTCCTTGCCCTTTGATATAAATAAGTACATTTGCTGTCCCTAAATCTATTCCAATATCTTTTGAAAACATATATATCACCTTTTTCCGCTAATATTATATCATAGAGCTTTGATTTTTAATAGATTAATGTGTTAAATTTAAATACTTTTTTTTCGTAGATTCGCCGCCCTTTATATGTCTAATATCTGTATGATATTTTAATATTTTTTGAATTTTTATATAAAGATTATCATCTAGTCCCTTTAATCTATCTTTTAAATCTTTATGTACTGTACTTTTTGATACTTTAAATACTTTGGCAATTTGTCTTAAAGTATCTCCAGTATCAATCATATATTCCGCTTCCGCTATAACTCTTTTAGTAATATCATTTTCCAAATATATCGCCCCTTTAATTAAGTATATAAATTTAGAAAATGAATTAGACTATTTTTTAAAACTAGTATTATATTTTATAAATAATTTTTGAAAAAAGATAGTATCATTACTATCTATTCTAAATAATTTGTTATTGTAAATGGTTCACCTTGCTCCCCTGTTCCAGATAACTGGACATCGGATGAAAGGTAGAGAGTAGGGAAGATTGAAAAGTTTCCGCCCTCTATGAATGATGGATAACCATCATTTCCCCAGTCATAGACACCATAGGTACTAGGACTACCATTATTAGGCACATACCACGCATAACGTGTGTCACTAGAATTTATAGTAATTAGCCAATAATTAACTCCCTTATTCATATATGAGCTACTTCCTCCAGCCCTTAAATATTCACTTACTGTTGGAAGTCCAACATAAGCATCTACTGTAGTTTCTTTTTCTGCAGATACCATACTTGAACTTAAACTAGAAGAATTGTATCCACCTGCATTCCAAATATGTGTAATTATAGCTCCTTTATTTTCCGAAACACCATTATAAAAAGTGCCATTTAAGTAAGTGTTTAACGAAGCACTACTCCATATATACGAAGATGTGGTATCCCAATATTGATATCCGATAGAAGAATTTGCCATAATTTTTAAAGTACCATCTGATTCAACTGCCATTATTCTATATAAGGTATTATTAAAGGTTATATAATTATTTGGATTTGCGCCTTTATAGACATATCTATTTGGTTCATATTCATCGGCATATAAGCCATCGCCGGAGGTTGTAACTATTTTTATTAATTTTTGGGCCGTCGTTTCATCACTTGGTGCCCATTCTGACTTTTTACCTTTTTCTACATAATCCAATGTTACAGTTAAACTTGCTTCTAAACTTTCTGGCTGACTTGTTACTTCATCACTATATGTGACTTTTACTGTTAGTATATCAGTTCCACCATTTGCTGTTAATATTTCGCCTTCTTCTATACCATTTGTTTCAAATTTTATGGCATCATTTTCTGGCTCACTTAATTTTACTCTGGCTACTTCAGCATCGATATTGCCTTTATTTTCAACAGCGATTTCATAAGTTATATAATCTCCTGGACTTACTAAATTTACATTAAAGGTTGCTGATAAGTCTTCATATTTTGGAAATCCCTCTAATGAAGATGCATCTCCTTCTTTTGTATTTTGTTTAATGCTTGTTATCTTTATATCCCAATTACTACTAATTGATGTTGTTCCATTAATGTTAAGCTGAGTAGCAAAAGCTGCATAGCCTACTACCATAAGGAGTAAGACACCACATAACGAGATTATTATTACATTTCTTTTTTGTCTTTCACTCATACATTTTTCTCCCTATCTAGTTTACTCTATAAATATTATACCCCCC
>CANQNL010000025.1 GCA_947625215.1 uncultured Bacilli bacterium
AAATATAATAACAATAAATTACCCGCTTAAAAATACAAATACGGTGGTGACCATCGGAAATTGGTCTACGTGAGAAACAAAAGTTTCGATGAAGTAGAAAAGCCTTACCACGAGGTAAGGCAAGCCAAAATTTATTTTGACCTGTGTTCTCTTATAACCACATTATATGTTTTACCATTTATTTTATACTGCATAATTAAACTAGTTTGTGAGTTAGTCTCCAATTTTTGTGGAATTTCTACTAAATACCATATTTTTTTAGTTTTTAATGGTTCAATATTCATAAACTGCTTATATCGCTGCAAATCAGAGCCATCATCTTCTTCAGTTACAAGCATAGCATCATAGTGATATCTGTTGTCATATATTAGTTTTGCTTCAGGTAATTTTGAACCCTCTAAAGTATCGGCACCTTCATTTTTTATAACAGATTTTAATACTAAAAAAGTATTTCCATTATCTGCTAGAAAATATGTATACTCACTACCTGGGTTAGTTGGTTCCACTTTTGTACTAAAATTTGTATCTGTAAATGAAATATTATAATTGTCTGCATATTCGATGTTTTGTCCAACTTTAACTTCTATTCCTTTCTTAGTATTAGAAGACTGTGCTTCTGATTTTTCTTTGCTGTCACTTCCATTACTATCTTTGCCACAACCAGTTACTGTAAATGCCGTAATTCCAATCAATAATAAAATTAATACTTTCTTCATATAATATACACCTCTTACTTTCTATCTTTCCATATTTTTTGTATTTTAATTTCTTCTGACTTTAATTCCATACTATAAACATCACTCCTTTTCTAAAACCATTTTATCGTAGGCAGAATATAATAAACCTAAATAAACAGTATTACCATCAACCACACCACATAACCATAAAGGTTTATAAAAAGTCATTGGTGTCATAGCTGGTATTATGAGAAAAGTGTCTGTTGGTAATATGAATGAAAGAATAGAAATTATTAAACCACTATAATTCCTAAAAATATAAATAAGTTCTTCATATTTTGCCTCTTAGTACATATTATATCACACGTATAATACAAAATATATAGGCGATGCGTTATATGAAGGAAAAAGTATGTGCGTTTATAATAGAAGTAAAACAAAAAAGTATTAAAAAAACTAACGGAATTAATCCATTAGTTCTTGTTCAAGAGCTTCTAGTGGCTCTTCTTTTAATAATTCGTTTTCTAAAGTATATTCAGTATTACGGTATTGTTTAGCTCCTGTACCAGCAGGAATTAACTTACCAATAATAACGTTTTCTTTTAATCCGTTTAAGTAATCTATTCTTCCGTGAACTGCTGCATCTGTTAAAATTCTAGTTGTTTCTTGGAATGAAGCAGCTGATAAGAATGAATCTGTTTCAAGTGAAGCTTTGGTAATACCAAGTAATACTGGTTTACCAGTTGCAGGAATTTTTCCTTCAAGAATAAGTTTCTTATTCTCATCAGTAAAGTGGTTAATATCAACCATAGTACCAGGTAAGAATAAAGAATCACCTGAAAGCACAATCTTAATTTTGGAAATCATACGTTTAGCAATAATTTCAATATGTTTATCACTAACTTCAACACCTTGAGAACGATAAACTCTTTGAATTTCTTGTAAAATATATTGTTGAACAGTAATTGGATCAGTTACAACTAGTAACTCTTTAGGATTAATTGCACCCTTTGTAAGTTTTTGACCAGCTTTAACTTCTTCGCCAATTTCCACAATAACATCAACGCCATAATTAGTAGAATGTTCTTTAGTTTCAACATCATTTTTAACAGAAATCTTAAAGTGTCCACCTTCATCTTCAATTTTTGTAACTACACCATTAATCTCAGCAATAGTTGCTTTACCTTTTGGATTACGAGCTTCAAAAATTTCTTGAACACGAGGTAAACCTTGAGTAATATCCTCACCACCGGCAACTCCACCAGTATTGAAGTTTTTCATTGTAAGCTGAGTACCTGGCTCACCAATTGATTGAGCGGCCATAATACCAACAGCTTCTCCAATTTCAACCTCAGAACCAGTAGCTAAGTTACGTCCATAACACTTACGACATACACCGTGTTCACATCTACAAGTTAAAACACTTCTAATTGGAACGTGGGTAATTCCAGCTTTAACGATTTTTTCAGCAATCATTTCAGTAATATAAGTGTCTTTGTCATACATAACTTCCTTAGTTACAGGATGAACAATTTTTTTACTAGTATATCTACCGATAATACGTTCTTCTAAAGATTCAATTAAAGTTCCATCAGAATTTAAAATTTCTGTAGCTATAACACCTTGGTCAGTGCCACAGTCATCTTCTCTTACGATAACATCTTGAACAACGTCAACTAATCTTCTGGTTAAGTATCCGGCATCTGCTGTTTTAAGGGCTGTATCAACTGCACCTTTACGAGTACCATGGGTAGACGTGAAGAATTCTGAAACAGTAACTCCTTCACTAAATGATGAAAGAATTGGAATTTCTACATAATCTCCAGTTGGTTTATTCATGATACCACGCATACCAGCTAATTGTCCGTATTCTTTAATAGAACCACGAGCTTTTGAATCAATCATCATACTGATAGAAGAATCTGGATGTTCTTTAAGCCAATTTTCTAGGTCTTCATAAACATCATCTTTAGCTTTAAACCAAGTATCAATAACACGATCATATCTTTCTTTATCAGTAATAAGACCACGTTTAAATTGCTTATTAATAGCATCGACTTTTTCTTGTGCTTTTTCAACTACATCTTTTTTAATCTTACTTTCTTCAACATCAGCAATTGAGAAACTAATACCAGATAAAGTAGAATATTTAAATCCTAAATCTTTAATCGCATCAAGCATAACTGATGTTTCAGTTGTATGATATCTTTTATAAATTTGAGAAATTAATGAACCTAAAGCACTCTTATTTAAAGCTTTTGCGAGTGGCATATTCTTAATTTCTTCTGGAATGTTTTTACCTTTATCGATAAAGTATTTAGCTGGCGTAATGTTCTTGATATTCTCATCACTACCATCATTAACATATTGGAAAGTATCTGGGAAAACATCATTGAATAATAATTTTCCTGGAGTAGTAACTAAATATTTATCAATATACTTATCTGGGAAAATCTTATGTCTAAAAGATTTAACTGGAATGGCAATACGAGTATGTAAAGTAATTTCACCTCTTTGATGAGACATAATTGCATCATTACTATTTTTATATACTCTTCCTTCGCCTTCTAAACCAGCTTTTTCCATTGTTAAATAGTAATTACCTAAAACCATATCTTGTGAAGGTGTGGTGATAGGTTCACCATTTTTAGGTGAAAGAATATTATTGGCACCTAACATTAAAATTCTAGCTTCAGCCTGAGCTTCCTCACTAATTGGTACGTGGACAGCCATCTGGTCACCATCGAAGTCAGCGTTAAAGGCTGTACATACAAGTGGATGAAGTCTAATAGCTTTACCTTCAATTAATTTAGGTTCAAAAGCTTGAATACCAAGTCTATGAAGCGTAGGCGCACGGTTAAGTAGAACTGGATGTTCTTTAATTTTTTCTTCAACAATGTCCCATACTCTTTCATCTTGATTTTCAATCATTCTTTTAGCAGCTTTAATATTACTAGCAATCTCTTTAGTAACTAAACCATTAATAACGTGAGGTTTAAATAATTCTAAAGCCATTTCTTTTGGAATACCACACTCATACATTTTAAGTGATGGTCCAACAACGATAACTGAACGAGCTGAATAGTCAACACGTTTACCAAGTAAGTTTTGACGGAAACGACCTTGTTTTCCTTTAAGCATTGAAGAAAGTGATTTTAAAGGTCTATTACCTGGCCCAGTTATATTTTTACCACGTCTTCCATTATCGAATAAAGCATCTACGGCTTCTTGTAACATACGTTTTTCATTTTGAATGATAATAGAAGGAGCGCCTAAATCGATTAATTTTTTAAGACGGTTATTACGGTTAATAACTCTTCTATATAAATCATTTAAATCAGAAGTAGCAAATCTACCACCATCTAATTGAATCATTGGTCTAAGCTCAGGTGGGATTACTGGAAGAGCATCCAAAATCATCCACTCTGGTTTATTTCCTGATTCTAGAAAAGCATCTAAAACATCTAAACGTTTAATTAAACGTACACGTTTTTGACTAGAGGTATCTTTGATTTCATCAATTTGAGCTTTAATTTCAGCAACTTCTTTTTCAAGATCTACTTCTTTAAGAAGTTCTTTAATAGCTTCTGCACCCATTCCAACTCTAAATGAAGAACCATATTTTTCTAAATATGTACGATATTCTCTATCACTTATCGTTTGTTTTTTCTCTAGCGGGGTGTCACCAGGATCTAAAACAACATAAGAAACAAAGTATAATACTTCTTCAAGTTCTCTTGGAGACATATCTAAAACTAAGCCCATTCTAGAAGGAACGCCTTTAAAGAACCAAATGTGTGATACTGGAGTAGCAAGTTCGATGTGACCCATACGTTCACGACGAACTTTAGCTTTAGTAACTTCAACTCCACATCTATCACAAATAATATTTTTATATCTTAATCTTTTGTACTTTCCACAAGAACATTCAAAGTCTTTAGTTGGACCAAAAATCTTTTCACAAAATAGTCCATCACGTTCTGGTTTTAAAGTACGATAATTCATAGTCTCAGCTTTTTTAACTTCACCATAAGACCAAGAACGAATTTTTTCTGGTGAGGCAATGGCAATTCTTAAGCCTTCAAAACTATTAGCATCCATTATTTCTCACCTTCTTCCAGAATATTTTCACTATCTACCATATCTAATGGGTTTTGTAAATCATCTAAATCTGTAGTTTCTTCGATTTCTTCATCTATATCTGTTTCATTAGCGTCTGGTGTACTATCAAGTTCATCGGATAATTCATTGTCAGAAGATTTTGCATCTTTCTTTGATTTTAAAATTTCACTTTCTAAATCAGATTCAACAATAAAACTATCCTTTTCAGCTTCTTCTAAATCCTTAAGTTCGACAAATTCACCATTTTCATTTAAAACAGTTATATCAAGTCCAAGAGCTTGGAATTCTTTAATAACAACTCTAAAGCTTTCTGGAACTCCAGATTTAGGCAGTTCTTCACCTTTAACTAAAGCTTCATAAACTTTAACACGTCCAGTTACATCATCTGATTTAATGGTCATCATTTCTTGTAAAATATTGGCAGCTCCATAAGCATATAATGCCCAAACTTCCATTTCTCCGAAACGTTGTCCACCAAATTGAGCTTTACCACCTAGTGGTTGCTGGGTTACTAATGAATATGGTCCAGTTGAACGCGCGTGTAATTTATCGTCAACCATATGGTCAAGTTTAACCATATACATAACACCAACAGCAATACGGTTATCAAATGGTTCACCGGTACGACCATCATATAAAGTCATCTTTCCATCAGTTGGTAAATTAGCTTCTTCTAAAGCTTCAATTATTTCAGAACGTTTTGCTCCATCAAATACTGGAGTTGCAACGTGAACATTTAACGTTTTAGCGGCCATACCAAGATGTAATTCTAAAATCTGACCGATATTCATACGAGAAGGTACTCCAAGTGGATTAAGTAAAACATCCACTGTTCTTCCATCTTCCATATATGGCATATCTTCTTCTGGTAAAATTAATGAAATAACACCTTTATTACCGTGACGTCCAGCCATTTTATCACCGACAGAGATTTTTCTCTTTTGGGCAATATAAACACGAATTTTTTTACTGACACCAGCTGGAAGTTCATCACCATTTTCTTTAGTTAAAATTTGGATATCGTGAACGATTCCACCACCACCGTGTTGAACACGTAGTGAGGTATCTCTTACTTCACGTGTTTTTTCACCAAAAATTGCGTGTAATAATTTTTCTTCTGAAGTAAGTTCAGCCATACCTTTAGGAGTAACTTTACCTACTAATATATCATCATCTTTAACCTCGGTACCAATACGAACAATACCGTTTTCATCTAAGTTTTTACGAGCTTCTTCACTAACATTTGGAATATCTCTTGTAAACTCTTCAGTACCAAGTTTTGTATCACGACATTCAATTTCGTAATCTTTAATATGAATTGAAGTATAAGCATCATCTTTAACTAATCTCTCGTTTAAGACAACGGCATCTTCATAGTTATATCCATCGAAGTTAACAAAAGCTACAGTTACATTTTTACCTAAAGCCATTTCTCCTTGATCAGTACTTGGACCATCGGCAATAACCATACCTCTAGTTACCTTATCACCTTTTGCAACAATTGGAATTTGGTGGTAGCAAGTATCGGCATTACTACTTTCAAATCCATCTAGATAATAGGTATCTGTTCCCTTTTTATTTTTAATAATAATTTTTTTAGCATCGACATAATCAACTACACCATCAGCAGCAGCCATAATAACTGCACCTGAATCACGAGCAGCCATAGCTTCAACACCTGTTCCTACTAGTGGAGCTTCAGCTTTAAGTAGTGGAATAGCTTGACGTTGCATATTTGCACCCATAAGAGCACGCTTTCCATCATCGTGTTCAAGGAATGGTATTCCACTTGTTGTAACCGAAATTACTTGTTGTGGAGATACATCCATATAATCAATTTTGTCTTTTTCTACCATAATAGTATCAGTTTGATATCTGACAGTTTCTCTTTCATTTACAATATAACCTTTTGAATCAATAGAAATTGTTGCTGGCGCAATATAATAATCTAATTCTTCATCTGCTGTCATATATTTAATTTCATCAGTAACTTTACTATTAACTACCTTACGATATGGAGTCATAATAAATCCATATTCATCTACTTTAGCATAACTAGCAAGTGAAGTAATAAGTCCGATATTTGGACCTTCTGGAGATTCAACAGGACATAATCTACCATAGTGAGAAGGGTTTACGTCACGAACTTCCATACCGGCTCTATCACGAGATAGTCCGCCTGGACCTAATGAAGATAATCTTCTTTTATGGGTAAGAGCTGAAATTGGATTGATTTGATCCATAAATTGTGAAAGTTGTGATGAACCAAAGAATTCTTTAATAGCAGCTGTAAGCGGTCTTATATTAATTAAACTCTTTGGAGTTACTTCATTAATATCTTGAGTACTCATACGGTCTCTAATCATTCTTTCGATTCTTCCAATACCAACTCTAAATTGATTTTGTAAAAGTTCTCCTACTTGACGAACACGTCTATTTGACAAATGATCTATTTCATCAAATGAACCAATGCCTTCAAGTAAATTTAAATAATAAGATACTGAGGCATAAATATCAGAAATAGTAAGACGTTTAATATCCGTATTTTGATCGTTACCGATAACTCTGACAACTTTATCTTTATTTAATTTAGAATAAACTTTTATAATTTGAACTTCATTATATGAATCTAAGTCAGTATTAATTAATACTTCTTTTTTTCCATAACCTTCAGCTAAAATAGGTTTTAACTCTTTTAAAAGTTCTTTAGTAATAACGTCGCCTTCTTTGGCAATTATCTTATTTCCTACTTTAATAGTTTCAGCTAAAGTGCAGCCTAAAAGTCTTTCAGCAACATTTAGTTTTTTATTAAATTTATATCTTCCTACTTTTTCTAAATTATAACGGAAAGCATCGAAAAATCTTGTAATTAATTGGTTTTTCGCACTTTCTAAAGTAGAAGGCTCGCCTGGACGTAATTTTGAATGAATATCGATTAATGCTTCATCAGTATTTTTATTTGTATCTTTTTCGATTGTCTTAATAATATAATCATCTTCACCAAATAAATCAATGATATCAGCATCACTAGAAAGACCAACAGCTCTTAAAAGTGTTGTTATAGGTACTTTTCTCGTACGGTCAATTCTGACATAAATTACATCTCTAGCATCAGTCTCATATTCAAGCCAAGTTCCTCTTGAAGGAATGATTTGTCCTCCAACGGTAACTTTACCATTTTTCTTATCTACTTCTTTTCCAAAGTAAACTGAAGGTGATCTAACTAATTGTGAAACAATTACTCTTTCAGCACCATTAACAATAAAAGAACCACTTTCAGTCATAATTGGCATATCACCTAGATAAATTTCTTGTTCTTTAACTTCTCCTGTTTCCACATTGAAAAGTCTTGCTTCCACTTTAAGAGGAGCTGCATATGTTGCATCTCTTCCTTTGCACTGTTTTATAGAATATCTAGGTTCATCAAAAGAGTATTCACCAAATTCTAACGACAAATTACCAGTGAAACTTTCCACTGGGAAAACATCATCGAATACTTCTTTGATTCCTTCTGTTAGAAACCAATTATATGATTCTTTTTGAATATCTAGTAGCCCCTTTAATTCAATTGCGTTTTTAGTTTTTCCATAACTTCTTCTTTCGCGTTTTTCGTTAATTTTTTGAATTGTATAAGCCAAATTTTCACCCCTATAACCTAGTTTTTTTTCGTTTACATATACCGAAGCAAAGTATACGTCGCCAATTTATAATTATAAATTAATAACGACAAATTGTCAATGCTTTTTCGCTCTTATTATATAAAAACCTTTGTTTTTTGTTATAACTTCCGTATCATATGTTTCTTTTAAGTCTCTGACTAATGAATCAGCGCCTTGTTTTTTATTAACTACAAGCCACATTTCTCCATTATCTTGTAAATAGTTATTTGCTTCGAATAATATGCGATATAATATTTGTTTGCCAACTCTAATTGGCGGATTAGTAATGATATAATCATATTTTTTATCTATATTTTCATATATATCACTTTTAAATATATTCACTTCTGCCTTATTTATTTCAGCATTTTCTTTGGCAAGGTTTAAACTTCTTTCATTAATGTCTATCATATCTACTTTCGCTTTTGTTTCCCTAGCTACAAAAATTCCAATTGGACCATAACCACATCCAAAGTCTAAAACATTGCCTTTTATTTCTTCTAATGGTATATTTTCTAACAACGTTCTAGTTCCAAAATCTAAACCACTTTTAGAAAATACTCCGTTATCAGTTATAAAGTTATAATCTCTGCCGTGTATCTTTACCAAAACTTTTTTTCTTTCGCTTTTCACGTAATCGTTTGTAAAATAATGAGACATTTTTTCTCCTTTTAATAACGGCTAAAGCCCACACTTAATATAATAAGTGCAGGCTTATGCATTATTTTAATACTTATTTGATTTCTACAGTAGCGCCAGCTTCTTCGAATTTAGCTTTAATTTCGTTAGCTTCATCAGCACTAATGTTTTCTTTGACATTACCACCATTATCAGCGATATCTTTAGCTTCTTTTAATCCTAAACCAGTGTAGTCACGAACTAATTTAATAACTGGGATTTTGTTTCCACCAGCATTAGTTAATACTACAGTAACTGTACTAGAACCAGTATCAGCAGCAGCTTCAGCTTGAGCTGGAGCAGCGACAGCAACTGCGCTAGGGTCTACACCGAATTCCTCCTTCATTGCATCTACTAATTCTTTAACTTCAAGAATTGTCATTTCTTTTAATCCACTGATAAATTCATCTTTTGTAAATTTTGCCATTTTATATTCCTCCTTTAATTATTTTTCTTCTAATTTTTGACTATATAAGTCTAAGCAAATAGATAAATCTCTTACTGTACCCATTAGCCCACCAGCGATCATAGTAAGTAGGCCATCTCTTGATGGAATAGCAGAAAGCTCTTTTAATTTTGCTTCATCAGTAATCTCACCTTCAACGATACCAACTTTTAAAACTAAAGCTGGATGATCTTTCGCAAAATCACTTAAAACTTTAATTGGAGCAACTGCATCTTTACCAAAAGCCATTGCTTTAGGACCTTCTAGATATTCATCTAAATCAATTTTTAATGTTCCAAAAGCTCTTTTAACTAAAGTGTTTTTATAAATTTTAAAATCTGATTCAGATTCTCTTAAGAGTCTTCTTAATGCATTTGTCTCCATAGCTGTAAGTCCTTGGTATTCAAATAATACTATAGAACTAGCTTCTTTAGTTTTGTCAGATATTTCATTAATAATCTCTTGTTTTTTGTCTAAGATTTTTTGATTAGCCAACGATAGCACCTCCTCTTATGCTTATTAATCCGTAAAAAAAGCCCCATCATAGACAGGGCGAAAAGACTTATTAAAATAAGTATCCTCGGTAGGAAATTAAGCAATTTTTGCACCTACTGTCTACGGCATTATTTCTAAAGCAAATTAATTATAACATATTGACTTTTAAAAGTCAAAGCTATTTGGTTCAATTTTTATTCCAGGACCCATTGTTGAAGATACTGATATATTTTTTATAAATGTACCTTTAACAACAGTTGGTTTACTTTTATTAATTAAAGTAACAAAAGCTTTTAAGTTTTCTAGTAAATCTTCTTCAGAGAATGAAACTTTACCAATTACAGCGTGAATATTACCAAATGAATCGGTACGATATTCAACACGGCCTTTTTTAACTTCTTCAACAGCTTTTTTAGTATCAAGTGTAACTGTTCCGGTTTTAGGGTTTGGCATTAAACCTTTAGGACCTAAAACTCTACCAATTTTTCCTAAAGCTGGCATCATATCAGGAGTTGCAATTAAGGTATCAAAATCAAACCAGTTTTCTTTTTCGATTTTTTCTAACATATCAGTATCACCAACGTAATCTGCACCAGCTTCTTTAGCGGCTTTAGCCGCATCACCTTTAGCAATAACTAATACTTTTTTAGTTTTACCTGTTCCTTTTGGAAGAACGATTGCTCCTCTTAATTGTTGATCAGCTTTTTTAGTATCTAAGTTTAAATGCATAGCAAGTTCAACAGTTGCATCAAAACTACTTGTAGAAGTTTCTTTTACTAGCTTAACTGCTTCTTCTTTAGTATATAGTTTGTTTTTCTCTATTTTACTAGCACTTTCAATATACTTTTTACCTTTTTTCATACTTTTACCTCCTTATGTGGTTATAGTGGAAATGAATGCGAATATTTTCCTCCCACATAGGTTTTTACCTATGTTTATTATATTTTTATCTTTCTATTTTAATTCCCATATTTAAAGCTGTACCTTCAACTATTTTCATAGCATCTTCAACAGTATAGCAATTTAAATCTGGAAGTTTTATTTCAGCAATTTCTCTTAACTGAGCTTCACTAATAGTTCCAACGTTTCCGTTTTTACCATTGTTAGCACCCTTTTGTATTTTACAAGCTTTCTTAAGTAAAAATGCTGCTGGTGGAGTTTTAATTACAAAGTCGAATGTTCTATCTTCATAGACAGTAATTTCAACTGGTAAAATATCTCCCATTTTATCCTTAGTAGCATCGTTATATTTTGTACAGAAATCTTGTAAGTTAATTCCGGCTGGTCCTAAAACTGTACCTACTGGTGGAGCAGGTGTAGCTTTTCCTGCTGGAATTTGTAATTTTATTTTATTAATGATATTTGCCACGAAAAACACCTCCTATTATTCGCGTTGTGGTTCAAGTGCATTCACGCTCCCACTCAAATCTATATTTAAATAAATATAGCCCTATAATAATAACACATTTTTATATATTTGTAAACTATGCTTTACTAATTTGTGATAACTCTAACTCGACAATTGTCTCTTGTCCAAATAAGTCAAGAGCCACTTCTAATTTAGCATTTTCTAAATCAATAGATTTAACTTTACCAAACATATTAGCAAATGGTCCAGAAGTAACTTCTACTTTATCACCAATCGCAAGTTCATTAGCAATGTCAAGTCTACTCATGCCCATTGATCCTAATATATGATCAACTTCAGATGGTGTTAGTGGAAAAGGTTTAGCTCCTTTACCTGATGAACCGATAAATCCTGTAACTCCTGGAGTATTACGAACAACAAACCAAGCTTCATCAGTCATTACCATCTCTACTAGTATATACCCTGGGAACATTTTTTTGACTTTTTCTTTTCCTTTTTCATCAATTTCTGTTTGTGTGGGAACAACTACTCTTAAAATATAGTCTTCCATTCCCATTGAATTAGCACGCATTTCTAATTTTTCTTTAACCTTATCCTCGTGCCCTGAATAAGTATTAACTACATACCATTCTTTTTGCATTACTTTAACCCCTCCATAAACGATCTTATACCAGCAAGAATAAAATCAGATAAAACAAAGAATAATGCGAATACAATTATACAAGCTAAAACAGCGATTGAATATTTGATCATTTCATTCTTTTTAGGCCATCTAACCCTAATCATTTCTTTTTTGACACCAGCAAAAAATCTTTTAACTTTTTCCATACCTTCACCTACTTTTAATTTTATGTTTTTTTGTATATAAAAAACACCCTTTTGTGTGTCTAGATAAATGATAGCACACTTATAAAAGAATGTCAATATTTTTAATATACTGTGTTAATCCTTTTTTAAGGGTATTTTTAAAAGTTCTTCATTTTCAATTTCTTTAATTGATTTATTAGGAGTTGGTAATTTCTCAGGTGTCGTTCCTCCTATTTCAACAATGGTCTTTCTAATTGCTTTACCAACATTATGGTGGGTATCACAAGCTGTTTGTTCATTATCTACTTTGTTATTTTTTAAAACTTCATCAGTCTGAGTAATTCTAAATAAATTGGCCGCTAATTCCGTACTTCCCATATAGTCTAGGATTTCTTCCTTGGAAGAGTCTATTCCTTTTCGATCGGCAATCATTTTAGCTGTTTCCCCACCATATAATCCAGTATAACCATAATCGTTAAACTTACCAAAATTTTTTACCCCTGCTTTTTCCGCTGTCATAAATAAATATTTATTTTTGTTTCTAACGTTAATTCGCATATATAATCTTTTTTCATCTTCAGTAAGCTTTTTAAATTCCTCTTCGGTAATTTCCATTTTACGAGTTTGAACAGCAAAATAAGTCTGCCCTAAAGCCACGGCTTCTTTCTTTGGATTGGCATTTTGAACGATTAAATAACAAGCATATCGAGACAACTTATAATCGATAGTTTCTCTTTTGGCATTAGAGCCTATTTGGACCACCTTCCTGACCTCGGGAAAATGGTCTAATACATTATTTTTACTAGCCTCACAAGCTACCATAGCTCGTTTAATTACCTTGTGGAAATTTTCCCATTTTGTATACCCCAAGACTGTCATCAAATCTCTAGCATACCAGTATTCATAGTTAAACTCATCTAGATGTTTAATTTGTTCAAATATCTTTTCGCCATATTTTTCAAGTTCTGGCACACTTTCACCTTCTTTCTTTATTTTGATTCCTACGCTCTAATTATAACATATGTTCGGTACTATTACAAGCGACATTTTAGTTTTTAGACATTAAAAAACGCATTATTTCAATGCGTCTACAAGTTCAGCTTTTTTCATTGTTGTATATCCTGTAATACCTTTATCTTTAGCCATAGCTTTAAGTTCAGCTACTGTTAATTTAGAAATATCTTCTTTTACTTCTTTCTTTGGTGTTTCTTTTACTTTAGTCTCTTTTACTTCTACTTTTTCTTCCTTTTTAACAGTTTTACCTTCTAAACCTTTTTTAGCCATTTCTACTAAGCTAGTAAATGCTTTTGGATCATCAATAGCTATTTCAGAAAGCATTTTTCTATTGATTTCAATTCCAGCTTTTGAAAGACCATTAATGAATCTAGAATAACTAATATCATTTTGTCTGCACGCAGCATTAATTCTTGTAATCCATAATTTTCTAAAATCTCTTTTCTTAGTTCTTCTATCTCTATAAGCATACATTAATGAATGTCTTACTTGTTCTTTGGCTGTTTTATATAATTTATGTTTACTTCCAAAATATCCTTTAGCCTCTTTTAAAGCCTTTTTATGACGGGCACGACTTATAGTACCACCTTTAACTCTTGTCATTTATATTCCTCCATTCTTATTTTAAAATATCTTTAACTCTTTTAAGATCAGAACCTGTTACTTCTGATTCGTGATGTCTTCTTCTTCTTGATGCATTACTTCTATGAGTTGTTAAATGATTTTTATTTGCAGGTTGGTACTTATAAGAACCACCTTTTCTTTTTTTGATAACTTTTGATAACCCTTTATGAGTCTTGTTTTTAACTTTATTAGCCATAATATTCCTCCTATTTTTCTTTAATTGGCGCAAGTATCATTGTCATAAAACGACCATCTAATTTAGGTTCTTGTTCAATAATTGATATTTCTTTAGTTGCTTCAGCAAATCTAACTAACACATCTTTACCTAAGTTAGTATGAGCCATTTCTCTACCTTTAAATCTGACAGTAACTTTTATTTTATGCCCTTTTTTAAGATATTTAGTCGCATTTATAACCCTAGTATTAAAATCGTGAACATCAATAGATACTGATAATCTATATTCTTTCATTTCTAAGTTAGCTTCTCTTTGCCTTTTTAAATTTTCTTTTTGTTTTTTCTTTTGGTCATATTTATAACGATTATAATCCATAATTTTACATACAGGTGGCGTTCCTTTTGGATTGATTAAAACCAAATCAAACCCAGCATAAGAAGCCAAAGTAAGAGCATCTTTAATCGGTTTAACTCCAAGTTGTTCTCCGTTTGGACCGATAACCATTACTTCTTTAGCATGTATTTGTTCATTAATGAATAATTCTTTATCTTTAGCGATACTAGACACCTCCATAGTAGACAATAATTTGCCCAATGAATTCTAACAAAAAAGTGAATACAATGTATCCACTAATAATGCGTCAAAAAATAAACTTTTCGGCATTTACCCACTGCCTTTGGAAGTCGGGTGAGAAGTGGATACTTCTTCTTTCCTTTTTTGATTTCGTTTTCAATTATACATATTAATCCTATGATTGTCAAGCAAAAATTATACTTTTTATAGGTCAGATAATCCAAAGACCTACATTTTTTTCATAAAGTGTCAAGTTACGCTGGATTAAAAGCTAATTTTAATGCTTTTTTTCTAGCTGGTTTTCCTCTCGACAAATAATAATCATTAGTGCCCACAATATGTTCCTGCATAATAGATACTATTTTGTCATAGGTTTTGATATTTATATATTCCGTTTTATGAAGTCTAGGAATTCTATTTCTTTGTAACTTATATTCAGTTTTATATTTTTCACTTTCTAAAAGCAAATCCATATTAGTTGAAATATTTATCAATTTCAAATCGGTAAGCAAATCATATAAATCTTCTAAAGCAAATTTCTGATACTTAAATATAGCCGCACATACATAATCGGTTGCAGTAGCCGCTCCAAATCCAGCCAAGGTAGAAATTGCAAGTTCTAAACTACCGACATAACTATTTATATCAGTGTATGGAAGCATCGAAATATCGACAATTCCAACAGCTAAAAGAGCTCTTTTACAACCTTTTTCTAATGAAAAACCTTTTTTAGCTTCGGTAATAGTCTCCATCAAATCATAATTAATATGGACTTTCATAACCCTTACCTCCAATAAATTAGTTATAGTTTAGCACGCAAATTAATTAGTGTCAATTTAATTTTTAAATACTTTTTTATCATTATCGTATATTTTTTTTATTTTTATAAAAACTATTACGGGTGAAGTTTATGAATATTTTAATTTATGCGGGAATATTTATTTTTAAAATGATTGAAGAAGCTCTAAGAACTCTAAGAATTATTGTTGTTTCTAATGGTAAAAAAATATTGGGCTCAATTTTGCAATTTTTCATCGCTTTAATATGGATTATTGTGACGGGAACAGTTATATCAAATGTTAAAAATGATCCTTGGAAAATCATCTTTTATGCTTTAGGTTCTCTAGTAGGTTCATACTTTGGTAGTTCTTTAGAAGAAAAAATCGCTTTAGGGTATGTAGAAATAATGACAGAAACTAAAGAAGATATCGCACGCAGTTTAATTAAAAAGTTAAAAACACACAAATATAATATTACGAGCATTAAAGGAAGCATTCCTGGTATGACAATGTTAATGATCACAGCATCACGCAAAAAAACTAATGATATTATTAAAATCATTAGAGATTTTGATAAAGATGCTGACATTGTTACTGAAAAAGTTAAACTTGCTCGTCATCGCTTATGATTAAATCATATATTTCTTTTGGCCTATCGGTTATAACACTTTGATATGGTTTTACTTTTTCAAATGTTTTTTTATCATCAACTGTCCAAATAAATGTTTCTTTGTCGGTAGTATCTTTAGCGTGTCTATAATTTACAGCGTTAAAATCTAAATCATTATTTATATGGGATAAATTTAATTTTATACCAATAAGTAGTCCAACTTTATAACTGGGATATTTATTTTTTAAATATCTAACTAAGTCGTAATTAAAACTACATAAATAATAATTTAAATTATATTTTTTTAACAGTTTATTTAATCTTAAAAGCATAAATTTAAATTTTTTAGTTTCTTCTTTTATCTCAATCATAATTATTTTATTGCTATCTATTTTTTCTAAAACTTCAGATAAAGAATTCAGACCCTTTTTTTGTAATTTTTTTATTCGCGCATTTTCAATAAAGTTTCCCGCATAAAATGGATCGTGATGTATAATAAAGTCATATTCTTTAGTCCTTCGAATATCAAACTCCACCCCATCAACATAAGCAATATCTAAACTTCCTAAAATAGCTTCTAAACTATTTTCCTTATGAATACCATCATTCCCTCTATGAGCAATTATTTTCATAAAATCACGTATAATCAATCTTATAGAAATATTAATTAATTTCTTATTGATTGATCCCTTTCTATTTATATTT
>CANQNL010000026.1 GCA_947625215.1 uncultured Bacilli bacterium
AGTTCTGTTAAATGACCGCCAGTACTTGAAATAAATAATACTTTTTTCATAATAAGTCTCCCATAAACATTTTATCAAGTTTTAAATTAAATTACAATAATATCTACATCTTATTTCCTTAGCTTTTCAGTTAAAAATGAAATTCCAGGAATAGAGGCAACAATTAAAATAGGAACGTAATGAACTAAATATCTAGCTGAAGATTCCCACAAGGATAGAAAGATAATTAGACCAAATAAAGTAATATAGATAACGGTATAATCATTTCTTTTTTTAATAATTGCCGCTAAGGCCCCTACTACTAATGAAAAATAAAGGAAAATAATTAATGCCGTATCTTTAATATAATAAATATTAAAATATTTTCCATCTGGACAAACAACTTCTTGAACGATGTTTCTGTCCATTATCCTATTTTCTGCGATGGTTCGGCTACCGTGATATGTACCATCACCCCAAGTGAAAAGAGCTTTGCGATAAAGAAAATCTAGATATCCCCAAACCTTATAATCACTTAATTTTTCTTTAATTTTTTTGATGTGTCCATCAATCATATTTTCTCTAGTTTTTAAAGAGTAAGTATACTCATATAAATCCTTATTATATACACCAATAAAATTTTTGTTTTTTACATCTGATGGATATTCATACATTCCCATCATAATCCAATGGCTATAAGGAAGAGCGCCATTTTGCGTTGCTTTAAAAAATGAGACATTATTTTCAGCTATTCTTAAGGAAAAAAGAAAGCAAATTATTGTCAGCATAATAATCCCAAGTGTTTTTATATTTTTTCTAAATTGGTGTCTAAAAATAAGATTAATTATAATTCCAATAAGAACAATTATGGTTGTAAACTTTATTTTTATGCCGATAACAGATAAAAAACCTATTAATAGCGCTAAAAAGATTTTTTTGCGTCCGTTTTCCATATCCCGAATATTAAGATAGCAGTATAAAATAGCAATAGGAATGGGCAAAGCTAAAGTGTCCGTATAAAATACCGGCAAATATAAATAAAATGCTGAAGATAGTAACATTAATATCATCGCAAATAAACTATTTTTATTACCAAATAATTTTTTTACGGTTAATATAGTTAAAACAAAAGCTATAAAAACAAAAATCAAATTAAGAATATGAGTTGCTAGTAAAGAATAATTTAATAAATGAAGCTTATTTAAAATGGTAAATAAAATGGCTTCAATCACAAACAAATACTTATTATTAGGAAAAGTCGAAAAATAATTATAGTCGATATTATCGTAGTTTCCTATTGCAAAATTTTGGGCTGAATCATAAACAACTTTCCAGTCCCAACCAGGACTATTTTTAGCAAAGTATAAAACCAGTAACTGCAAACATATAAAAATTACAGTAAAAACTGAGTAATAAATAACCAAATTTCGTTTTTTATTTGTGTTTATTTTATAAATGCCTAAATAGATAAGTGGGAAAAGGAAAAGGCCTAATATAGCGGCAATAATATTATTTTTTGTAGTAGCTACTTCTAATACTGTTTTATTATTAAAAATAATTCCAATAATAAAAAGGATAAAAATAAGCGCAAAGATGAGGAAAAAAATGCGCACTAAAATAGGCATTTTAACCTCATCTGGATTTATTTTTTTAGCTTTATTTTTATCTACTAAATATATTTTAGCTCCGTTTAAAACTAATTCAGGTTTTTTAGTAGAATTAGTATAAAATTTTTTTATTTTAAAATGTGAACAAACACTTGGCTTTATTATTTTTGCATTTAACTTTTTTTCTAATGGTTTTAGTAAAAAAATTGGCACGGATGAAATAATTAGATTAATATTTTTATTTCTTGATAAATACCAAGGATTGATTTTATTAAAATTTTCTTCCCAAAAATCATAAATATATTCATTAATATTATCTATTATATTTATAAAAGAAAAGGCTTTTTGATTAAAATAAGTTTCGTCTTTTATGCCTAAGGCATAAAGAATAAAATTCCAGATTTGAACTGGCAAATACAATAAAATTTTTTTATTTCTTTTTAGACAAAATAAATAAAAATCAAAAATAAAATTCCCCTTATAAACTATTTTATCAAAATTATAAGCGTTAAGCATAATCGTTAAAGCCTCCTACTTTATAAATATTTTATTTAACTTGAAATTACTAATTTTTTTATCAATAAATACCAGCAAACAAGATAAAATTAGCGTTATCACAACATTACTACTAAACATTAAAATAAGTTTTATAAGACCTGGCAATGCTTCAATTAATGGATAAATATAATAAATTAGTGAGCTACCAATTCCCTGACAGAAATAGAACATTAAGGCATTTACACCGACAAAGCAAAGAATATTTTTACTAGTTATTTTAATTTTATCTTTTAAATAAGCCGCGATTATAATTGCATTCATTGTATAAAAGAAATAACTAAGATGAGATATGGTTTTTGCTTCTTGAAGTTCAAAAAATCCATAATTACTAAAATGAAACAAGATAATGGTAATTACAATATTTATTCCAAGTATACTTAGGAAAGATGACAGTTTTAATTTGAAATTATATAGATAATAACCTAATAAATATATTAGTATATACATAATTATTTTTGGGGATACCATAAGAAAACTACTGTCAAAAAGGCTCATACCATAAAGAATAAATAATAAAAGCAAAACATATTTAAAATTATCTAATGTTTTAAAATATTTATTATATAGACAAATAAGTAAATTACCAATTATTGAAACTAAGAAAAACATAAATACGAACCATAAAGAGCCATTTACAACTGGCAAAATACTTACATTATCAAAGTGGAAAAACATTGCCTTAATAATTGAATAAATATCGAAATTTTTTGTATCAAAACACAAAACAATAATAAAATATACAATTAAAAATAATAGCCATTTTTTCCAAATTTTAATTAAGCCTTTTAATGATTTGAAAAAATTTTTATTAATATTAAAAGTCATACCCGAAATAAACATAAAAAGTGGAACGTCGATAAATAATGATAAAGATCTAAGCCATAACGGCACATATGCTTCCCCACTCCAAAAGCACGTATGAATAAAAATAATCCATATGGTGGCAAACCCTCTTAAAAAATCAATCGCATTATCTCTTTTCATTTAATCACCCCATATATATTAAAAGGCCTAGTATAATCGCATATATAATACCTAATAAAATTAATATTTTATCGTTTAAAATAACTTCGGTGGGATCTCCATAACTATTACCCTCGATATTCATTGAATATCTCATTGTAATAATCATAACAATTGGTACAGTCCACACTAACAAATTACTTCTAACAGCAGTATTAATATCAACTGTCCATAGTGAATAAAAAACAAGAGTTGCGGCTAAGAACATATACATATTTTTATCTAAAAAATCTTTATTATAATATTTTAAAACTTCTCTAGATTTACTACCATTTTTTTCAATTTCATTACGTCTTTTGCCTAAACTTAAATAAAATGAAATTGTTAAAACTGTTAAAATTAGCCAGTTAGATAATGGAATATTTAATAAAATTCCTCCATATAAAACCCTTATAACAAAACCAGAAACCAATATAACTATATCTAATAACGGAATATTTTTAAGGCCAAAACTATAACCAATATTTAAAATAAAATATAATAGTAACAAAAGAGTTCCATAATTAAACAATAAATTAAACTTATATAATAGTACTATAGTTATTAAAAGAAGAAATAGCGCTAATACTATTGCCTCAGATACTTTAACTTCCCCACTCGCTAGCGGTCTATTTTTTTTAATTGGATGTATTTTATCATTTTCTTTATCTTTTATATCATTTATGATATAAACAATGCTTGAAATTAATGAAAAAGATATAAACATAATTAAAAGTTTTACTATAACATTATTTTCAAATATTAGGCCGCCAAAAAAAGCTGGAAAAAAGATTAAAATATTTTTTAAATAATGATTTATTCGCATTAATTTTAAGTATTTCATTTTTTAACCTCACACTCTATTTTGCCAATGTATAATTCTTTTTTATTCTTTATTTCATCTGTAAGTTTATAATCTATTTTATAGTCTTTTAAATTAAATAAAGATCCGGTAAAATGCCCATTTTCAAGTTTGACAAGTAAATTGTTACCTTTATTTTCTTCTAAATTCATTCGGCTTTGACCACTAACAGGAAGTTTATTTAAAAACATTAATCTAGTTGTAGAGTAAACATTAACAAAAAGCATAATTAATAATATTGTACCTAAAATTTTATAAATATGTTTATTTTTAAATAAGATAAATGTGGCCATTAATGGAATAAAATACAACTGTGGATAGTATCTCGCCCACCAAGTTTCACCAATAATAAATAAGCATAAAATAGTAATTATAAAAGGAATGCCTAACATAATTAAATCATCATATTCTTTTTTTACTATTAAGATTATAAAATATGTAATTATTAATAATAGCGAAATAATTAGTATTCCACTAAAATAAACTCCAAAACCACCTATTCTTGTATCTTCTGATATTTGCATTTGCTCATAATATGTTTTAACAAATGGTTTTTTTAATTCGGGCTCACCATTATTAAATTTCCCGATATTGGCACTATAACTAAATATTGAATAAAAATTTTTTTCAATAGGACTTTTAGTATCAAATGATTTTGGTTGTAACGGCGTCATTATGTCCTTTTTATCTTTACCAATTAGTGGATATAAAGGATTATGATGAAGGACTAAATTATGCACATATGAATTACTTCCAACGATAAGCAGACTTACAATTAAAATTAATATAAATTTTAAAGTAAATTGCCATATATCCTTATATTCTTTATTTTTGATTTTTTTGATTAAATAAACGATGTAATAACCTAAGCAAAATAAACCAGCATAAAGTAATCCTGTAAATTTAAGATTTATAATTATAATAAGTAAGCATCCCATTACAAAGAAATATTCTTTCTTTTCATCTTTAATTAAAAGATACATATATATTATTATAAGTAAAAGAATAAATCCAAGAAAGCCATCTAAATATAGGGATAATAACTGTTGCCAAAGAATTGGTAAAGTACATACAGCTAGTGGCATTAAAATAGCAAATATTTTATTTTTATAATATTTATTAATCAAATAAGCGATGATGAAAAATACGATAAATAATATTAATAAGTTAAATACTTTTGCAGTTTCAATATTATTTGTTATTTTATAAATTGTAGCCCCAATTATCCAAGAAGCTTTTGGATAATTTTCAATCCAAATAGTGTGTCCCGCATCATAATCGATTTTTTTACCAAAACTTTCCGCGCTACTATAAATAGGATTCCACCCATTTTTTAATAAGCCTATAGCCTCTTTATGATAGGAGTTTCCATCATACGAGGTATCAAAAATTTGACCGCAGATATTTACTGAAAAAACAGAAACAATTAAAACTATAAAACTAGAAATTAAAATGTTTTTATAATTTTCCTTATTTATTAAATGTAGTTCTATTAAAGATAAAACAAAGGCTACTGGTAAATGCATATAACTAATAGAAATATTACATAGGAATAAGACTGATGTTATAATTAAAACATTAGTTATCGTAAATATCATTATTAAAGCTGCATTATAGAAAATTTTTAAACCTTTATCAAACATCATTACACCACCGCTAATTCATTTTATTTTTTTGATTTATATAAACAATTTTAGCCATTAATTTATTAAAATGTTTTAAATATATATTTTTTAACCCCTTTTCATTTAAATACTTATTCTTTTTATAATCTGGAAAACTGCTTTTAACTTTATCAATTGCCATAATAACTGCATCTTGATATTTATTTTTATTTTTTGTTTTAGCCATTCTTTTAATAAATGTTCCAAACATATATCGGACGTAAGAGTATTCTAATTCGGAAAAATATTTTTCATATAAATTGTTTTCTTTATAATAAAGAATAATATTATCTAAAACTTTAATGATATCGTATAGTTTATCATTATAGGTATAGGTAATAGAACCTTCTACCTGCATATAATTATACAAAGCTTTATTAATAACTCCAATTGAGTTTATTTTCGGAAAAAGTTTAAAAAGAAATTCGATATCTTCATAATATATATCATTTGAAAATAAATTATCTATGGCAATATTTTTTTTAATAATTTTATTCCATATAACGGCATAGGAATAAATCATATCCCGTTTAATTTCAGTTTTAGAAAATTTATCTTTATCAATACCTGATTTTATATATGTTTTTTTATCTGGATAATATATATTAGTATCACAAACGACCATATCAAAATTTTTTTCTTTGGCCTTTTTATACATTTCTTCATACATTTGGGATTCAATAATATCATCGGCATCTAAAAACCCAATATATTCACCTTTAGCTTTTTTAATTCCCGCATTTCTTGCCCCTCCAGGGCCACTATTTTTTTGATTAATAATTTTTATTTTATTTTTATATTTTTGTAATATTTTTAAAGAATCATCGTTACTACCATCATTTACAAATATAAACTCAATATCTTCTAATGTCTGATTTAACAAACTTTTAATTGTTCTATCTAATGTTTTTTCGCTGTTATATACAGGGACAATTACACTAACTTTGACCATTTTCTATTTCCTTCCTACTATCATATAGTAAATAGCCGGCAATAAAGCCCAAATATAGTGAAATGATAAGTTCATCGATTATATGACCACTGAAATAAGAAATACAAAGCGGAAGAATTAATGTTGCAAGTATAATTATATCAAACAAAATAAATTTTTTCTTTTTAATTTTTTGGAACATAAAATACCCAGCAATTAATATATAAGGACAAAGTAATAAAATAATTCCAAATATACCTATCGTATAATAATGAACAACAAAATCTTTTTCTAAATATAAATAAGCATTTATAAACCTACTATAACCTAAGCCAAATAAACTAGTAGATACATTTTCATAAGTTTTGCCAATATCATTAGTAATCAAATTTTGAGAATTTCTATTACCAACACGTTTTTCTGGCGAAACTTTTTCGACAACATAAATCCAAAACTCTTTATGATCTTTATATGGATAAATTTCTTTATAATAACTAGGATGAGTACCAGAATATTTTAACTTTTCTTCTAAATCTTTACCGCTTTTTAACGATTTCATTTTTTTCTCATCTTCATCAGAATAATTAGTTCCAGTATTTACAATTGGTGCTTTTATCATCAAAACTAATCCTAAAGCTAAAATCAGTAAAATGAGGCCAAACTTTTTCCATTCAAATTTATTAGTTTTAAAGATAAAACTATAAAATAAGTATAACACAATCATCATACCCATTATTAAAATCCAGCCATAAGATGCTACTCTAGTTCCAAGCATTATCATTGAAAGTAAAACCATTATTGTTATTATAATTCTTGATTTTGTAATTTTTTCGCATAAAGAATATAAGCATATTGGAAATAAGATAAACATTAAACCACTTATTTGATTAGCTGAATTAAACCATCCTTTTGACGCTAAGTCATAGGGGGTATATTCTTTGTTGAAAAACCATTCAAAAAAGCTTGCTTTAATAAATCCGCCCCCATATGAAGCGCAGGCAACATTAAGAAAGTTTAAAACTATGATAATTCCTGATGTAATTGCTGACACAATTAAAAACAATTTAATAATGTCTTCTTTCGTTGGTTTAAGTTTATAGGTTATCATTATAACTGCAATGGGAAGAAGCATTCTAACCATATATAATAATTCTGTAACTATACTATATGAAAAAGTCTTATAACCACTATTATCGATACCACTTGAAATAAAATGATGCGCTAAAATATAAGCGATTATAAAACCACCATATATGCCAATAATTTTTAAGTTTTTAAAGTTTTTCTTATTGAAAAATATTAAAACAAATAGAAAAGCAATTATTAACATTCTTATAATTGTCGTTGGCGAAAAATGAAATATATTTATAATTTCATCTGTGTATAAAAGATAACAGTCTAGTACTGGTTGAACCATTAAAAATATAAAAAATATTTTTCTCAGTAATTTTTCATCTTGAAGTTTTTGCATTTTATCGCTCCTTTATTTTTTATTTAAAATGTTTTCAATAGCTTTAATACTATTTTTATTGTTTTCACTATAATCATAATTCAAAGCTTTTGTCTTTAATTTATTAATAAGTTTATTGTCAGTCAAAATTTCCTTCAAGCCTTGATATAATCCATCCTCAGAATTTGGCACAATTAAACCATTCTCTCTATTGTCAATTATTGTTTCCGTAGCTTCATTAGTGGTTGCTAAAACAGGTTTATGCAAAATTAAAGCTTCAACTAAAACAAGGCCAAAAGGTTCGTAACGAGCTGAAGAAATATATATATCCCCACCTGATACATATCTATAAGGATTTGATTTATTACCCACAAATTTTACGCAATCTAATCCTAATTCTTTTTGAAGATTAAGTAATTCTTCTTTCATTGGGCCATCACCTACTATTGTTACAAAGCTGTTTTCAAATAGACCCTCTTTTTTTAATCTTGAAATAGCTTTAAGCAATCTATCATAACCCTTTTGTTGGGCAAGTCTTCCTACTGATACAAAATTGTTTTTTTTATCAGATAATTTTATTGCATCCTTACTTAATTTTTTTATTTTAATGTCGTCAATTATATTTGGAATAATTGTTAATTTATCTTCTACATGATAATGCTTACTAAAATCATTAGCAGTTTGTTTTGATACGGCCACTATTTTTTCAAAAGGGTTATAAATAGTATCAAAGGTTTTACGATATCTCCTAGTTGGGTCATTATCAGTATAAGTTGAATGTAACCAATGTATTTTTCTTGGTGTATTGCCTACTGCGGTAAAAATTGCACTAAAACCATCGCTGAAAGCGATTTCAATATCATAATTATTTTTAAGTAATTTTTGACGTTTTTTAGCAAGTTTATTTTTAATTAATCCTGTTTTTAGTAAAAACATCAAATGAAGTTTATTAATTAATAATCTTAAATCAAAATGTTTTTTAAAATAACTAATTGGAGTATCTATAGCCTTAAAAAAAGCATCACCATATATAATTTTTATTTCTTTATCTATATAATTTTCTATTCTTTCACCCTCATTATTTAAAATAAGTAAATCAATTTTATATTTTTTAAGTGAAAGATGATTTAAAATATCCTCTAAGACTATTGATACACCACCCATTTTGCGGTCGGTAACCACAAATAAAATTTTTTTCATACTATCACCTTTTTAGCAGCTTTATTAACCAAAAGTTTTCATTAAATAGAAGTAAACACATAATGCGGTATTTAAAGCTTAATTTTTTAAAATAAGTATTAGTTTTCCAATTTGGAAATTCCTGTTTCATAATTTTATTTATTTTTGATATTTGTTCATATTTTTGAAATTCAAAAAATCTTAGTCCAGCTCCATGAAGCAGATGTTCTATAAACAAATATTCCAATTCATCATAATACTTTTCATCGGCATTATTATTTTTAAATATTTTAAGTAAATTATCCATTGATGGAAAAATGTCTTCTAATTTAGATGAATATTCTAGTTGTTTCATAGTTGAGCCATCACGCATTACATAATAATATAACTTATCATTAATTGCAACTATTTTATTGGCAAATAAGCTATATGAAGGTACTATAGCAATATCTTCATAGGCATTTAATGAAGGAAAATATAAATTATTTCTTTGGATAATTTCTTTTTTTATTAGTTTAAAACAAGGACCTGAATTATTTAAAATAAAAGTTTTTAAATTATCTTCACCCTCTATTTTCTTGATAATATTATCAGTTATCTTATCATTAATAACTAAATAATTATCAAAGCATACAATATCAGCTTTTGTTTCTAAAGCTTTTTTATAAGTGATTTTTAAAGTATCTTTATCAATATAATCATCACTATCAACAAACATAATATAATCGCCTTTAGCTTTTTTAATACCTAAATTGCGGGCTAATGCTTGTCCTTCATTTTTTTTATTTATAAGTTTAATTTTAGAATTTTTATATTTTTTTATTACATTTGCACTATTATCAGTACTACCATCATTAATAAAGATAATCTCGTAATCATCAAATGTTTGATTTATTAAACTATCTATACATTTAGATAAATATTTTGAGGTATTATAAACAGGTACAATTACACTAATCTTTGGCATATTACTACACCTCTTTTCTTAATATCTTATATACTCCTGGGCAAAATTTAAATAAATAATAAGTTATATAATTTTTTAATTTAAAATATCCCTTAAAATAAGAAATCGGCAACAATTTTTCTTTTAAACTTTTTTTGAGCTTTTTGTCATTTATTCGATAATAATTATGTTTAATAAAATGATTATAATCACGAGATGCTTCAAATTTTAAATCAAGCATTCCTTTTTTATCGAAAAAATCAATTCTGTCTTTTAAAGCCTCTAAAGCATCTAGTCTTTTTAAAGAAAAAGTTTTTCCCATAATGCTACTTTCTCTTTGAAGATAATAATACAATTTGCTTTTTGTTAGAACAACTTTTTTAGCCATATCATATAAATAATGAATTACAAATTCATCTTCATTTATTTTGCCTTTAGGATATCTAATTTTATCAAACAAATTTATTTTATAAAGTTTACCCCAAGCTACTCTCATAGCTATATCATAATCTTTATCATATAAATTAGCTAAAGCTTTTTTAGAATCCATAACAATTTCTTCATTAATTATTTGTTCCAAAATCACATCTTTTTCAGTAAAGGTTTGATAATCACTAATGGCAATATCAGCATTATATTTTTTTAATAATCCATAAAGGATTTCACAGTATTTTGGTGATACATAATCATCACTATCAATAAAAGTAATATAACTTCCTTTAGCAATTTCGATGCCTTTATTTCTGGCATCTGACAGTCCACCATTTTCTTTGTGAATTACTTTAACTCTTTTATCTTCTTTAGCAAACTTATCACAAATATGCCCTGAATTATCAGAACTTCCATCATCTACTAAAATAATTTCAATATTTTTATATGTTTGATTTATTAAACTGTTTATGCATTTAGGTAAATAACTTTCAACGTTATAAACAGGAACAATTATACTGATTTTGGGCATTTTATCTCTCCTTATATCTTTAAATATTATAACATGTATCACTAGAAAAAAACAAGTAAACAATATAAAAACACCCTTTTAAGGATGTTTAACAAATATATTTAGAAATAACAAGTATTCTCATAATATATATAATATGATAAAAGAAATTATAAATATTAAAATGCAAACGCATACAATATAACTTCTACTTAAAAACTTTATTTTTTTGCCAAAAATAATTATTAGCTGTTGTTGAACAGTTTGAAATAATTTTTGACCAGAAATTATTAAGTAATAACACCTTATTACACAAAATTAAAACTACTGAATCAATAATAAATGAAATAAACTTTACGATTAAAAATCCTATCATCTGTCTCAAAATATTTTTGTCATTATTTTTAAAAACTATTTTTTTATTAAAAACAAATGATAATATTATTGAAAGTGTATATGCAATAATATTACAAATAATAATACTTTGAATTATAAATTTGTATGATATTAAATAAGCTAAAACATTAATAACAGAGGTTAAGATAGCAAAAAATATATATTGAGTTAAACTATGATTTACTATTTTCTTTAGAGCCATAGAAACTATACTGCTCTACCATTCTAAAATTTTGGATAACAGTTTTATCTTCTTTTGATACCTTTTGCATCTTTATTATTTTAGCATTTTCAATATCATAAATATAATCTCTTGAAAATACTGGTATATTTTCTCTTACATAATCCACATATTTAAAATAATCAGAAATTTCTAAATTTAAATTATTAAGTACATAAGCTCCTAAATAATTAGAATTTAGATACTTAATGCTTTCAGTTTTAATATTGTAATTAGCTAAAATTACGGCTTTTGTTGTATGCTTTCTTAAAGTATTCAAATTTTCATCTTTTGTATTAAAGTATTTAGATTGAAAATAAACCGTTTCTTTTTCATTGTTATTAATAATTGGTAAATGATCGCCAAAAAATACAATTATCGTTGGCACTTTTAATTTTTTTGTTTTTTGATATAAGTAATCTAATGATTTATCGGCATCATAAACTCCTTGAGCATACGCCCTTAATTTTTCAGTTTCCTCTAAAGGGAAAGTATCTGAAGTAGCTTTAATATCATATTTCTTATATCTATCACTAAAATATGGAAAATGATTTTGACCTGTAGCAGTCATAATAAACTTATAATCGTTTTTATTTGTATTTTTTAACTCATTATATATTTTATCCATTAAAATCATATCTGAGCAATACATACCTTTTTTTTCGCAATTTAATTCATTACCATAAACAGTTTTATCAGCTCCAAATATTGAATATACATCTTTACTATGGTAAGAATCAGGTCCCCAAGGTGTAATATACATAGTCTCATAACCATTTTTATTAAATTCTTTAATTACGTTAGGAGCATTTTTATTATTTTTTTTAATGTAATAATGATTATAAGGAACAAAGCCTTGATTAAAAAGGGCTAATGGGGCACCAGTTAATACTTCAAACTCTGAATTAACGCTAATTCCACCAAGTGGTGTTACTAATAGATCAAAAACATAAGAATTTTTATCGTTAGCATATTTATGAATATTTGGCATTATATCTTTATCAAATTGTAATTCTTCAACATTTGTTATATCAAAAAATGATTCAGATAAAATAAATACAACATTGGCTTTACCCCAATTTAAATTATTTTCCCATTTACCCACTTTTTTTAATTCGGTTAAAACATCTCTTTTTTTATAACTACTAGACTGTGTTTCTTTTTTAATAAAATAATCCAACATCATTCCTGACGAATACCCATATTTAGAATATAGTTTATCGTTTGTTTCTAATTCATATATTTTAACTTTATTTAAATTATATCCATATTTTAAAACTGGATTTGCAAGCATTCCTAACAAAATAAATTCTACAATTATCAAAATTAAGGCAGCTATAACAATTATTAAACGTTTTTTTAAACTTTTAATATTTATTTCATTGTACTTAGTAAATATATAGAAAGTAGCACCAATAAGAATAAAAATAATCGTTTTGATAATTATATTCCAAATCCAACTACCTATAGTTGAAGTTGCTTTTCCCATCATCATTATATTATCGGGATTTAAATAACTAACATCTGACAATTCTACTGGAAGACCCATAATATAATATTTAATATCAGCTATTACCATAAAAATAGCAAATATTAAAAATAAAATTATAACTACCCATTTACTTTTTTTAAATATTCCGAGTAAAAGAGAAATAAAAGAAATTATAATACAATAAACAATAAAATATGGTATAGGATGCGTAATAAATGGTTTTATAAAGTTATTAAATGTAAGTATTCCAGCACTTATTTCATAAAATAAATCCAAGCTAAGTATTAAAGAAAATGGAATAATAATGAACAACAATACATATTTATTAAATATTTTTCCTAATATATAGGGAACATTTGGCTTTGGAATTTTTATCTTTAAAATAAATGAAATACCTAATAATAAAATAACAATTGGCATTATAATTTTAATTAAATTAAAATTTATAATTTTTAAAAGAAAATATATAATTGGAAAAACTATTGATACCGTTGTAATTGGAACTCCTATAAAACAAGGTTTTTTACGTCTAATTACCTGACTTAGCATATTAAAATAAGCAAGTCTAATAACACCACATAATGTATAAAAAATGGAAATAATAATTACAAGTAAATTGGAATTGAGCGTTATTGTTAAAAGTGCTGGAAAAACTCCAAAGGCAATTACATCAGAAATAGAATCTAATTCAGTTCCATAAATTCTCGCTTTTTTTGTGCTTTTATGTTTTCGAGCTAAAGTTCCATCAAAGGCGTCACACAAGCCGCATATCATAAGCATTATTACAGCAATTGTAAAATGATTATTAAAAACAAGTAATATTCCTATTAAAGCTGATATAACTGATAATAATGTTAATATATCGCAGGGTCTATAGTAACCAATTAATTTTTTCATATAAATTCTCCTTAAAACATTTATATAATATCATCATAATATTTTTTTGACAAGTATATAATAAAAGGAAAAACTAGGATAATGCCTAGTTTTCAGCTTCTTCTAACATATTAGTAATAAATATTCCATAACCTTTATGCGGATTATCGACAACAACGTGAGTTACGGCACCAATAACGTTATCTCCCTGAACGATTGGTGAACCACTCATTCCTTGAATAATTCCGTTTGTTTTATCTAAAAGTTCTTTATCGACTATTTCAAATACAAAGTTTTTATTTTTATTATCTTTTTTATTTATATCGGTAATGTTAACTTCATATTTTTTTATTTCCTTACCATCAAGTACGGTTAGTATATAGGCTTCTCCTAGTTTTATATCATCTTTTGATGCAACTTTATAGGTATCTTTATTTGGTAGTTCCTCAGTATATGTTCCAAATATTCCTTGGGTTGTGTTTTCTTTGACATTACCAGTTGTTTTACTCGCATCATATTCAGCTTCTTTCTCGCCTGGATTACCATCTTTACTTGGGATAACACCAGTAACTGTTGAGTCAAAAATTTTACCATCTTTTATTTCTAATAATTTTCCTGTTGTTTGTTCTTGGATTTCGTGACCTAAGGCACCAAAAAGTTTAGTCTCCGGATCGATAAAGGTCAAAGTTCCAATACCAGTTATACTATCTTTAACATATAAACCAGTTTTGTATACATCGTTTTCATCTTTATATAGTTTTAAGGTTGCTGTTTTATTTTTACCATTTCTAGTATACCCGACTTTGATATTTTCGCTTTTTAAATTATTTATTTTAGATGCCATTTCATCAATTGTTTGAACTTTATTATCATTTATTTTAGTGATAATATCACCTGCTTTTAAACCAGCATCTGTAGCTGGTGAAGAACCCTCTACATCATAAATTCCGACAATTAAAACACCATCAGAGTTTAATGTAATACCAATATTTTCACCACCGACAATTACACGATCAGAATAAGCAAAAACATTTATGGGTATAATAAAAAAAGCTAAAAGAAGCGTGATTACAGTTTTCCTGCTATTTTTAAAAAACAAAAAATATCATCTCCTATAATCAAAAAATCAGACTACATTACTATTATAGCTCATTTATAAAAAAATAAAGGTAGAAACTTCTACCAATATTTTAAAAATTTTTTAAATAATTATAAAATTTATCACTTAATTTTTTAACAATTTTTCGGTTACTACAAAATTTAAATATTTTTTGTCTTATAAATTCTATTAAAGCGCAAACAATAAATATAATAAATGCGAGTAAGAAAATTTTAACTATTATACTATAATTAGTAACTATATCACCAGTACTAATTCCTGTCCATTTATATAGAACTTCTCTTACAAAATGGTTATCGTGGATTAAATATACTCCTAAAGTTAGTGATCCAATTAAATTAATAAATTTATTTTTAATGGAAAATGTTCCAAACCATAGAAAATAAAAAATAGAAGATAAAATCACAAGTGGCACACTATACGTCCATAATATTTCTAATAAAGTATTTGCTAAATCAACAGTAACCTGTTTATTTAAATCAAAGAAATAATGATATAATTCAACGGAGCAAAAATTAAGAATCACACATAAAGCAAATATACTAAACATAACTAACTGAAATTTGTTTTTTGAATAATTTTTAAAATGAATATTTTCTCTAATTGGATATTTACCTAAATAAGCTCCAATAAAATACAATAAACAAAACTGAACTACGGTAAATCCATTATTATCAATTAAGCTGTTATGAGTGATAAATGGTATTACAGAAAATAAAAGTAATAATATTATTAATAAATTACGATGTTCTTTTTGATTTAAATTAGCAATTAAACGGTTTAAATATGGACTTAAAATATATAAAGCTAAATAACACGTCACAAACCAATAACTTCTATTAAGTGGTGAAATACTATTGATAAGTTCATAGTTATTTTTAATTAGATCAAGTCCTAAAAAAAGAACAACTATTATAAAAAATATTTGATAAAACCAAGATGCATTAAATGTTTTTAAAAACTTTTTAAGTGAAAACTGTTTATCATAATTATAAAAACCAGTTAATAATATAAAGGAATTAACGTGAACTAAGGTTATACATAATATAAAAGTTAATATTAAATTTAATATTCCATTAGTATGAAAATATAAATTTCCGTGAATAATAATATGATATATTACAATAAAAAGCATTGAAACTATACGCATAAGTTCATAATTAGACTGCCTAACTTTCATAAAAACAACTCCTAACATTTCCCCCTATATTACTCGTTTTATATCATTAAATCTACAAAATCTATTATAGCAAATTTAAAAACAAATTGTAAAGGTTAACGCTGAATATTTATATTAAATGGCATAATTAAAACCATAACTTCAAACTAAAGTTATGGCTTTAATATATTCAAAATTATTGAGGTAATTCTTGTTTTTCTTTCATTTTTTCTTTGTATTTATGTAATATTTTTTTGATTTTTTGTCTTCTTGTACCTATTAAAATAACAATGATAATAATTAATA
>CANQNL010000027.1 GCA_947625215.1 uncultured Bacilli bacterium
AATATAAATAGAAAGGGATCAATCAATAAGAAATTAATTAATATTTCTATAAGATTGATTATACGTGATTTTATGATTATACAGCACACTAGTAAAGAACGTGACCTTTTAGCTAGACTGATGAGAGCGGAGGCTGTCGGTGAGGGTGATTTAGGAATGCTTATGGTAGGTAATGTTGTCGTTAATAGAGGTATTGCCAGTTGTTATACATTTAAAGATACACGTACAATAAGTGAAGTTATTTATCAAAATCCTGGTGGTTTTGAAGGTATTAATAGTCCACTTTTTTTCAGTAATCCGACAACTATTGAACAAAACTTAGCTGATAGAGTAATTAGAGGTGAATACTTTCATCCAGCAACTAATTCTCTATGGTTTTATGCTCCTGGTCCAGGAAAAGCGTGTAAATCAACTTGGTGGGACCAAGATTTAGCCGGCAAATATAAAAATCATTGTTTTTATGAACCCGCACCTGGGGTATGCCCTGCTTTGCATTAAAATACTATGCTTTTTATTAATTTTCTGATAAAATATTATTAGAGGTGTAGTGGCTTGAAAAATAAAAAGTTGTTAAACAAAATATTAAGCTATATATTTTTATTTTTCGCCTTTTCCTTAGTTGGTTATATATGGGAAGTAGGTTTGAAATTAGTTCAAACGGGTAGTCTTGTTAATAGCGGTTCTCTGCACGGGCCTTGGTTGCCAATTTATGGAATGGGTGGTATAGCAGTTTTAGTATTACTGAAAAAGTTTAAAAAGAAACCGGTTAGAGTATTCGTGTGGTCGTTAATTGTCTGTACCGTAATTGAATACCTTTGTAGTTGCTATTTAGAATTTACCCAAGGAGTTCGTTATTGGGATTACAGTAATTATTTCATTAATATAAACGGCCGAATATGTTTAGAAGGCGCTATTATATTTGGACTTGCTGGTTGTTTAACGATGTATGTAGTCGAACCATTCTTTATAAATGTATTTAAAAAACTACCTCAAAAATTTTCTGTTGTTATATGTATATTATTAATTTTCTTATTTACCGCTGATATTATCATCACCAGTTTTTATCCTAATAGAGGCGAGGGAATTACATATACACAAAAAAAATGAAAGTGTTTTATGCACTTTCTTTTAATTTTAAATATATTTCAGCTGTTGATGCCGCTTTATATGGGTTAGAATAAAATATCCCTGTTATCCCAAATGTTAAAGCATCTAATAAATACCATCCAATATATGATAAATCAAACTTAAACATTTCCCATTTATATCCATACATCATCTTCTTAGATTTCGCAAATACTTCTTTTGTTTCAAGTTCGGGATTATCAGCTAAAATATAAGGAATCATTCGATATTCATATAATTTAATAAAGTAACCGATTATTGTAAACATCCATAAGAATAAATATAAAGTTTGTAATAATAAAGTTTTAACCGTATGTAAGTATCTTTTATTTTTAAATGGTTCTAACATAAAACCAAATTTAGCTTTTTTTCTAGAATGATTTTCAATAAAGAACTTTCGGCTACCAACTAATAGTGGATTACATATGAAAAATACATAGAAAAATTCAATGGCAAATATTAAAGCTAAAATAAGAGAAGCCGTATAATTATTAAGAATTAAATCTCTAATTGATCCTACTAATTTAAAAGTATATGAAATAGTACTGGTAGCTGTTTCGAGTGAAATAGTAATAAAATTATCTT
Source organism: uncultured Bacilli bacterium (assembly GCA_947625215.1). Lineage (GTDB taxonomy): Bacteria > Bacillota_I > Bacilli_A > RF39 > UBA660 > Coprosoma. The sequence goes on from CANQNL010000027.1 coordinate 1,711, forward strand.
CACCGCCTAATATTTCCATATTAGTTAAACGTTCAGTTGCGTGACTTACATTTTCAGGAACTGTAGCATTAGTATTGTATCCGTGGATTACATTAGCTGAACCACTATATTCAATTCCTAAAAAAGCTAGTAAAAAACATATAACTACACAAGCCAAATAATTCTTTTTAAAATTTTTCTTGCCTTTTTCTTTAAATTCTTTCCTATTCCACATTTCATTAGCTCCCATCTATTTATTATTATAAACGATTATTTAAATTATTTCAAATGAAAAGGGAAATTTAATTATTTCCCATTACTTTATTTAATTTTAAAGTCTTAGTCTGTTCTTTTCCATCTCTATTTATTTGAAGTTTTACCGTATCACCAATATTATGTTTGTATAATACATATTTGAAATGAGCACTGGTAGAGACTTTTTCATCATCGACTTTTAAAATTACGTCGCCTTCTTTAAGTCCGGCTTCAGAGGCTGGCGAATCTTCTTCAACTTCGCTAACTACTACACCCTCGTCAATTGAATCATCTAACTTTAGATTGTTACGATATAGCATAGCAACATTATTAACATCATACATTGAAATACCAATATATGGTCTTTCTATTTCCTTACCTTGTTCTAATTTATCAGTAGCACTCATAGCCACTTCAATAGGAATAGCAAAACCCATACCTTCGATTTCTGAAGTAACTAATTTCATTGAAGTTATTCCAATTACTTCACCATTAATATTTACAAGCGGACCACCACTATTACCAGGATTAATTGAAGCATCAGTCTGTAATACTTCCATCATATATGCTCCTGATTCAGTTGAAACAGTTATTGTCTTAGCTTCATTTGATAAAATTCCTTTAGTTACCGTTCCCATATATTGACTATCAATAGGAGTTCCAACAGTAAATACAGTATCACCAATTTTAAGTTTTGTACTATCACCTATACTAGCTACTGTACTAACTTTATCGGCATCAATTCTAATTACAGCTAAATCGGCATAACTATCTCCACCTAAAACTTCAGCATCTATTTTTTCTCCACTCATTGTAGCAATTTTAATCGCATCAGCACCTTCAACAACGTGATAATTAGTTAAAGCATAGCCGTATTTATCATCTTTTTTATAAATAAAGCCTGAGCCTGAACTAACTGCTCTACCTCTTCTTGATGACTCGACATAAATTACAGCATCATAAATCTTGTCTACCGCATCGGTAATTGTATTTGTTTCGGTAATAGTTACATTTTTTCCATCACCATTTACGATTTTTACTTTATTATCATTACTAGTAAAATATAAAGTTCCAAATACTCCGGCTAAAGCAGCTATTACGATAATTATAAATACTATTAATTTTTCTCGCATATTTTCTCTCCTTATAATTCTTTTATATTATACCAATTGGCTGGAAAGCCAATTTTATTTAAAATGCTTTCTAGTGAAACCACATCAATTGCTTCATCTAAAGTTTCGACTTCGTGTTTTATTTCATCAATTAATTCGTTAAACTCATCATCTCTTAATAATTGTTTTAACATAATTACTAAGCAAAATAAGTCGTTTTTACCATATTCATAAATATCTTCGACTAATGGTATGTTAAGTTCCTCGTGATAATGACAGTCAGGAATCATTCTTTGAGTTCTATGATCATATAAGATATTTTCGTGCGCACATACATTACGAAAATTAGCTAAAATTGATAAGTATATACCTAAAGTATCAGCATCTAAATTATAAGCATCAGCAATACTTTGTTTGTCTTCGTGTTTTAATATACTGTAAAACTCAGACATTGTACCAAACGATAACACTTTAACAACGATCCACATAGGAATATATCCATAATTATCGATATAGTGCATTGTTGCTGTATGCTTACGGCCATTTACTCTAATTTGCCTACGCATTTTATTTAATATATCATTAACGTGTCTACTTTCAAGTTTATCTTGAATAAAGTTAGCTGGATTTAAATAATCTTTTTCTTTAAAACCATATTTTTTAGATTGTTGATAACTAATAACTGACTTAATGTTATTTTCAACAATTAATATGTTTTTAAAAAAGGTATTTCTGATTCTTCTATCAAAGCTAAAGACAGCATATAATTCATCAAAAGTAGTACCCTCTAAAAAGTGATTACGACTTCCAGGAATTGTAAACATATGACGATATCCACTTATAAAAAAGTAGTTTTCTTTAAAAAGAATTTCTCTAGTTCTTGCCTCGTCATTAATAACAAGCCCTCTTGAACGCAATATTTCTATTTGTTCATCTATTGTTTTGAATATTTTACGGTCCATTTGTGCCATACATTATCACCTATTATTAATTATAACATATTTTAGCCCCATATAATCATTTTTGAAAATATTTTGTCACTGATTTACGGACTATTTCAGCGATCTTATCTTGATAAGACTTTTTTTGAAGCAAATATCTTTCATTTGGATTAGATAAAAAGCCCGCTTCCAACAAAATACCTGGTCTATTAATACGATGCTGCATATATTTAGTATTGTTTTCTTTATAATCTCTATGAGTATTTAAATAACGTTTTAGTTCTTCTTGAAATATTCCAGCAATTTTTTGATTTTCAGAGTTTATATTATCATAATATACTTGGGCTCCATACCAAGATGGACTATCAGCGGCATTTAAATGAATGGAAATAAACATATCACAGCCCGATTTATTAATAACGTTTGCTCTTCTTGATAAATCACTGCGCTTACGATGATAAGCATTATTAACAGCTAAATCATAATCATCATATCTTGTTAAATATACCGTGGCACCATCTTTCTTTAAGGCTTTCATTATTCGTTTACTTAACATTAAATTTAAATCAGATTCTTTAACATTTTTATAATATGCTCCACTATCTGCTCCACCGTGTCCAGGATCTAAATATATAACTTTAGATAGCAATGGTAATGTTTTATTTTGCGCACTTACAAAATTAAAAGCGCATAATAAAACTATCAAAATTACAAAAATAATTATTTTATAGTTTTTCACCAGAATCACCTATATAATTATATGTTTTTTGCTACTTCTAAATGATATTCATTATTAACTGGAATAATATTAATTTGATTATTTCTTACAAACAAAAAAAGTCAAAAGACTTTATTTTTTTAAAAACTCATCTAACGATTTATCATAAATAATCGATAAAATAATAAGTTTATCTAAATTTATGTATTTACATTTATCATTAACGTTTTCTAACCTTTTATAATGAACCTTACTGATGCCAAGGAGCGCTGATATATTATCAACACTATATGGATTTTCATCATCTTTATGCTTTGCTTTAAATTCCATATACTTTTCTTTTCTAAATTTGCGCATATTTAAGCATATTATAGGCTTATAGTCTTTTGATGTTTTCTTTTCTACTAGTTCGAATAATTCGAAAGCCCTTTTAACTTGCATTACAACATCACCACTTCGCTTAAATTTTCTCATACAAAATTAAAAATAAAGGTATCATTTAGGGACATAAACCGTTTTTTCTGATATAATGTTGTTAAGAAGTAACATAAACTTGATTTTTAATTTTAATAATTTAAAATTAAATTTTTATACTGGAGGTATTAGAAATGAGTAAAGAATTAAAGCTATTTAAAGCTTGCCGTGAAACATCGGATTATAAATATTCAGATATTGCAAAAGCTCTGGGAATATCAAAAGCTTATGCTTGGCAAATCTGCAATGGCAAACGAAAATTATATTATGAACAAGCAATGATTATAGCGGCTCTTTTTAATATGACTCCAGATGAATTATTTTATCAAGATTTTCTATCAGATAAAAAACTTAAAGAACAAGTTAAAAATGCTAAAACATTATAAAAATACTAGTTTAAAATATTTACTAGTATTTTTATAATACTAAATTTCTATATATTATATCACGCATTTAGCTAATTTTGGCAATAATTGGAAATTTAAAACACCTTTTTATTAGGTGTTTAAGTAACCAACATAAACAGTTTGTTTGTTGGTGTTTTTCTTGCAAGTTATTAATGTCAGTGTTTGTTTACTTTTATCTCTTTGAATTGATACATATCCAGTCTTTTGAACATCATAAATATGGCTTATAATATACTCATATTTTTTATCTTTGTAGTAAATATAAACTATATCATTTATACCAACTTTATCTAAGTTTTTGAAATAAGCAATATCTGATGTACCACTATGAGAAGCCAATATCAAGTTTCCCTTTTGATTAGGCATTACCGAGCCATCAATAACTTGAATGTTTTTATCAACCACATTTTTATTTGGGTCGTCAGGGTAAAACTCTTGTTTCAAATTTATTTTAGGTATCTCGATAATTGGATATTTAAGTATCGGAGATTCTATAGTTGCTGGTGCGATACTGATAACTATACTACATACGGCTAAATACAATTTATTTAAACTTGATAGTATCATAATTTCTTATATATATTACATTAAACCTTTTGATAATTTCATTATCAGCTGTACTTGGAACTTTGACAATTTCTTTAGGTTCCTCTGGTTCTTTAGGGGGTTCTGGTTCCTTGGGTTCTTCTGGTTTCTTTGGCTCTTCTGGTTTTATGTAATTTTGAACTTTAAATTTTATTACTTCAGGAGATGATAATCTTAATGCGGCTAATTTTTGCGAATCACCTTTAGTGTATATTAGTAAAATATTATTATCATACTTTTTTTTAGTAAGAGTGATCTCTTCAAGTTCCTTAACTTCTTTATTAAAAGTTATCTTCAATTTGTTATTGCTCATAGTTATCTGATGATATTTACTTTTATTTAATTCATAATTTTGTAAGACTTTATTAGTATCTTCTATTTCAATACTTTCTCCTACTTCGCCCTTAATTGTTTTATTAGCAAAAGAGGGTTCCTTACTATTATTTACTAAATTTAAAATATCATTTTTTTCCTTATTAATATCAATAACACTTCCCGCATTATTTTCCTGAGTTGTCCATTTTATATCAACATTCTGAACTGCTCGCCAAATTAATTCTTGAGTAGCTATATAATATTTATCAGTTTGATGCCCTGGATATTCATAACCATAGTAACCTAGTTTTTCGATATAAGCTTGCTTTTCTTTTGAAAAAGTAGTTTTAGACCAATCTTTAGAAGCATCATAGGTTTTAGTATTGATGTCTTTTCCTGGTTCTATACAATAAGCTAACCTACCATCTAAATAAAACATTGTTACGTGGTTTGATTCAAATTTACCATTAACAGTTAAATTGAAATAAATATTATTTAGCCTTTTATAAGTAATATTATCAGCTTTAACTGGAACACTACCAGCGGTAAGTATACAAACACATATGACTGCAAGTAAAAACTTTTTCATATATCCTCCTTTCTAGCCCCTTCATATATATCTTACTTTATTAATGTCGCCAATTCCTTGTTTTATAGATGAATTTGCAAAACTTACATTTTTCCATAAAAAAATATGCGAATTTGGCTTTTTCGCATATATAAATTTTACGTTTTTACTATTTATTTAAGAAATATAATTTATGGTTATTTAAATATATTAAACGGATATCTATTAGGAAGTGGTAGTTCAAAGTTGATTTTCTCCTTAGTAGTTGGATGAATAAATTCTATTTTTTTAGCAAATAACGCAATTTGATCTAAAACAGCTTCTTTATTATATTTTTGATCACCATATAATGGATAATTTCTTGATGAAAATTGAACTCTAATTTGATGGGATCTTCCAGTTAGTAAATCAATTTGAACTAATGAAAGCTTATTTTTATAAGCAATTAGTTTATAATTTAATATTGCTTCTTTGCCATTTTTAGATACGCTGGTTATATTAGTTTTAGAATCTTTTTTTAATTTATCAATAAAGGTGCCTTCGCTATCTGGTTTTCCACAGACTACTGCCATATAAGTTTTTTTAAATTCTTTATTTATAATTTGTTTACTTAATCTTGAAGCCGCTTTACTTGTTTTAGCAAAAACCATTACACCACCTACTGGTCTATCTAATCTATGAACTAATCCCAAATAGACATTGCCTGGTTTTTTATACTTATTTTTAATATATTCTTTTAATAAAGTTAATAAATCAGGATCATCACTATTATCAGCCTGAACTGGGATATTTATTGGCTTTTCGACAACTAATAAATGATTATCTTCATAAATGATATTAATCATTGCTTTCCCATCTTCCATATATTCCGCACGGTAAAATTAAATCATTTTTGCTTACCTTAAGCCCAATTTCCCCTGTTTCAATTTTACCTTTGGGTAAAGATGCTGTTTTAAGCATATTGCCAAGAACAATATTAGAAATGCCAGTTGTATAAGAATTAATAAGTAGAAATAATGGTTTATCACTTAATAATTTTATACATTCTTCCAAAAGAATAGCAATATTTTTTTCAAATTTCCAAACTTCTTTATTTGGCCCTCTTCCATAACTTGGTGGATCCATCACTATTGCATCATATTTATTGCCTCTTCTTTGTTCACGAAGAACAAACTTTAAGCAGTCATCGACAATAAATCTAATAGAATGATCTTCAAGATGGCATAATTTCATATTTTCTTTGGCCCATAATGTCATGCCTTTTGAGGCATCTACTTGAACTACATCAGCACCTGCTTTAGCGCACGCCATTGTAGCTGCCCCAGTATATGCGAATAAATTTAAAACCTTAATTTTTCTATTAGCTACATTTATTTTATTCATCATAAAATCCCAATTACTTGCCTGCTCAGGAAATAAACCAGTATGTTTAAAATTAGTTGGCGTAACTTTGAAAACTAAATCTTTATAACTAACTGTCCAATGTTCAGGAAGTTTTGTTTTAAAATCCCAGTATCCGCCACCTTCATTAGAACGATGATAATAAGCATCTATTTTTTTCCATTTATCATCAAATGTTGTTTCCCACATTGCCTGGGGATCAGGTCTTCTTAAAATAATTTTTCCCCATCTTTCTAGTTTTTCACCATTGCCGGCATCAATACATTCATAATCTTTCCATTCGTTACTAATTTTTAACATTCTATCACCTGATAAAATTATACACGATTAATAACTAAAGTTCAATTTACAAAAACTTTATAACATTAAATCACACAAAAAGAAGATAGTTTTTATCTCCTTTTACATAGTTGCGAATGTACCAGGTCCAATTGGAATACCAATAATAAACCAAGCAATAAGAATTAATACCCAGACAACCATACATAATAGAATGGTTGGAAGTAACATTTTCATTGTTCCAAATACAGTTATTTTAACGCTTTCTTTACTATTATATTTTTCTAATAATGCAAGCATTACTATAAAATATATAAAGAATGGTGTAATTCCTTTTCCAACACTATCAGCAGCTTTAAATATAAACTGAGTAAAATCTGGGGTAATATTAGCTTTCATAAATAAAGGTACGATAATTGGCGAAGCGATTGTCCACTTGGTAACCGCATCGGGAATTAAAATTGACATTAAAACAATGATAAAGAACATTATTAATATTAGTGGAAGTCCTGTAAATTCTAGGTTATCCATAAATGAAATTAACCAAGATCCAATTACCTCACCTAAATTTGTAAATGATAAAATACTTGCTAATAATGAAACAAAGAACATTAAGACAAATATATAGCCTAAGTTATCAAATTCTTTTGACAAACCAACACTAAAATCATTAGTATTTTTAATATTCTTAGATATAAATCCATATATAAATGAACAAATCATTAATATTATTAGGAACATAAATAAGAAAGCATCATTAAATGGCGCACCACCGCCTAAAAGTTCAGCTACATAATCTTTTTCACTAGTATCAAGTAATAAACCACTTCCTGGTAGTCCTGGTATTATCATATATATAAATGATAAAAGTAAAAGAACAAAAGCTATTGTACTAAATACCAATCCTTTTTTAGAAGTAGTAAATTCATCTTCCTCTTTAATAGATTCTTTAACTTTTGATTTTAAGAATGTTTCAATAATAAGAGTACCAATAACTGTTAATATAATAGCGCTTGCAAACATTATAAATGAATTTGACCACGCATTAAATATATATTCTTCATCAACCGTTAATGCTGCTTCTCTAGTTAATAAACCAAGCTGATAATCATCGAAGTTAAATACTAAGCCAGCTCCATATCCCATTGTTATGCCAATAAAAGCCGTTAAAATTCCTAAAACTGAATTTCTACCGATATAGCCATAAAATACAGCTGCAAGTGGTAATAAAATTATATATCCACAGTCACTAAAGAATGATGAAACAATTCCAACAAATAATGTTAAAAAAGTAATAAGCCAAGGTTTTAATTTGCGAAGTGGAGTAAATACTGCTTTAAATAGTCCACTAGCTTTACCAATTGAAATTGCCATTAATGAAATAATTAATAAAACTAAAGGTTTAAATGTTTGGAACGTTTGAACAGGGGAACTAAATAAATATTTTATTCCCTCTTCAGAAAATAAACTTTTAACCGTTGTGGCTGAAGTTTCATAAGTTCCATTCGTTATAGTTGTAATTTCTCCAGTCGCTCCTAAAAGTGAAGCTATCGCACTTGCTCCAATTATAACTAATATTAAAATTAATATGGTTATAACTGGACCTAATAAAATCTTTTTCCTCTTCTTTTTCATATTTTATTACTCCTCTATAATTTTTTTCAGTTTCTTATTAAATTCAGGTCTTGGTATCATTATCGTACGGCCACAATTTAAACATTTTATTTTAATATCGGCACCCACTCTAACAATTTCCCACTCATTTGTTCCACAAGGATGAGGTTTTTTCATAATAACCTTGCTGCCTAATTTATAATCAGAATTCATCGTGAACCTCCACTTGTGGATAAGGAATTTGAATATCATTTTTCTCAAAAGCTATTTTAATAGCTCTATTTATTTCACGTTTACAAGGCAAATCTTTAAGTGGTTCGCAGTCAGCTTCGACTCTAAATAATACAGCACTATCGCCTAACTCATTAATTCCTAATAATTTTAAATCTGAAGTTAAATAAGGAATTTTTTCACTTAAATCTTTGCATACATCTTCAATTACTTTTTCAACCTTTTCAATATCACATTCATATGCTACAGCAATATCGTGAGTACATTTACAAGTTTGGGTACTATAATTGATAACATTGGTAACATTTCGGTTAGAAATTGTCATTACTTCACCAGAATAGGCTCTAATTTTGGTATTTGTCATTCCAAGATCAATAACCGTTCCTTTAAAAGAACCAACCATAACGGTATCACCTACGTCATATTCATTATCGACAATAATTGAAAAGCCCGCTAGAAAATCTTTCAAAATATCTTGAAGAGCAAGACCAGCTATTACTCCGGCAATTCCCAATGACGCAAGTAAAGCATCAGTATCTACGCCCCATACACTTAAACAAGCTAGAATCGCTATTATTAAGATAATATACTTAATAATATTAAGTATAAGTTTCATAATTGTAATTGATTTTTTATGTTCACCAAATCTTTTGCTCATTTTGAAAGTCTTCATAATTATTTGTTTAACAAACATATAAAACAAAATGGCAATGGCAACAATAAGTATTGGCAAAACTAATTCTTTTGTTAATAGTTTTTCTAACATTTTATCATTCCTTTATATTTAAAATTTCTAAAATACGGTTTAAATCCGCATTATTTTCGAAGGAAATTTCTAATTTTTTATCTTTTATTTTTACTTTAGTATCTAACTTATCACAAAGTAGTTCCTCAACATATCTATACTCACTACTTTTTTCTCTTTTTTGAGTTTGTTTTTTTGGTTTTTTAGCGCTTTCATTTTCAATATCGCGAACAGTTAAATCACTATTGGCGATTTTTTCAGCAAGTTTAATAATTTCATCATTATCTTCAAGTTTACTAAGCGCTCTTGCGTGTCCCATTGTAATTTTTTTCTCAGCAACTAGTTTTTGAACAGAATCTGGAAGTCTAAGTAGTCCAATGATATTAGTAATATGACTACGACTTTTACTTACTCTTTGAGCAAGCTCTTCCTGAGTAATATTTAAATGATCGATTAATGCTTTATAGGCTTTAGCTTCTTCAACAGCATTTAAATCTTCTCTTTGTAAGTTTTCAAGTAAAGCAATTTCAGCCATTTTTTCATCACTTAATTGTCTTATGATAGCAGGAATCGTTTTCATTCCTGCTATTTTACTAGCTCTAAGTCTTCTTTCACCAGCAATTACTTCATAACCTTTAATACTTTTTTTAACAATTATTGGTTGAAAAACACCATTTTCTTTAATTGATTCGGCTAGTTCACATAAAGCATTTTCATCGAAAACTACTCTTGGCTGATATGGATTTGGCCTTAAGTCTTCTATATTTAATTCTATTACTTCTTCACCAGATGTTTCACTATAAATACTTTTTTCAAAGTCACTTACATTATCGACATTTAAATTATCTAAATCAAATAACTGTTCTAATCCTTTACCTAAGGCTCTTCTATTTTCCATTACGAGAAATCACCTCTTTTGCTAGATTAATGTATGCTTCTGCCCCCCTACTTCTTGGGTCATAAGCAATTATAGGTTTTCCGTGACTTGGAGCCTCTGAAAGTCTTACAAGTCTTGGAATAATTGTATCATATACACGTTCTTTAAAATAACTTTTAATATCTTGAACAACCTCTAATCCTAGATTTGTACGGTTATCAAGCATAGTAAGTAATACACCTTCAATATCCAAAGTTGGATTTAAAGTTTTTTGCGCTAACATAATTGAATTTAATAGTTGCATAATTCCCTCTAACGCAAAAAATTCACATTGTACTGGAATGATAACTGAATGAGCTGCTGTTAAAGCATTGGTTGTTAAAATTCCTAATGATGGTGGGCAATCAATTAAAATATAATCAAAGGTATCTTCAGCTACTTTTAAGTTTTCTTTTAACTGATTATTTTTTAAGAATGTTGGGTCCATTCTACTTTTTTCCATAAGTTCAATGTCTGCTCCAGCTAAGCTAATAGTTGCAGGAATAACATAAAGATTACGAAAACGACTTTTAATAAGCACTTCTTTAATTGAAGCTTTACCGATTAATAAATCATAAACACTTTTTTTAATATCGCCCTTTTCGATACCAAGTCCCGTTGTACTATTACCTTGAGGATCTAAATCTATTAAAAGAACTCTTTTACCGAGCATTCCTAAAGATGCTGATAAATTGATACTGGTAGTAGTTTTACCTACCCCACCTTTTTGATTAACTAAAGCAATAATTTTCCCCATTTATACCACCATTTTCTTTAATTTTATAGCTATATACATTTTATCATATTATGGCAGATAAATCTATTAATTTTAGTGATAAAATTACTTATCTTTTTTTAGTGTAAGCATCTTATCATATTGTTTATATAAGTACTGAACGTTATTTTCTAAAAAGAAATAATGTCTAACATAAAAAATTATAAATATTAAAAAGATACATATAATAAGTCCAAACATCGGAATAAAATTCATTATATAAATTGAAAGCAAAATCATAACGGCATATAGACAAGTTACAATTAAATGGATAAGTCTTTCGTGTTGGAAAAATTTTATTTTAATCAAATGTTTTTCAATATCTTGTTTAGTTACCTTTCCTTTTTTTATTAATTCATCGATTTCTTTTACATAATCACCTAAATATTCTCTCATTTTACATCCTCCTTTACTATTTATAGTATAATACTAATTGTTTTGATAATCAAATTATTGAATAAAATTTAATTAATCGTTATAATAAAAATGGAGGTAAAAATATGGAAACACTTGAAGCTATTAAAAAAAGAGTATCAACAAGAAAATTCTTAAAAAAACAAATTACAGAAAAAGATTTGAAAATTATTTTAGAAGCTGGTACACAAGCACCTATTGCTTACAATAAATATGATGATTTAGTTATTACTGTTGTTCAAGATAAGGAAACACTTGATGAAATTGATAGGCTTTGCGATGAACATTATGGCGCCGATACGATGGTTTTCTTCAATGCTCCAACTTTAATTTTTGTATCATCTAAAAAAGCAAAATACGATCAGGAATATGAAAACGTAGCCTGCGTTATGGAAAATATGGCCTTAGCTGCTACAGATATTGGTGTTGGTAATGTTTATTTAAAGGGTATGACCTTACATATCGAAGAAAAAACTTTATCTAGATTACTTAAATTACCACCTGAAACTAGAGCTATTGCCGCCCTAGGAGTAGGATATCCAGATGGTGAATTTTTACCTAAGGAACACCAAATGAAAATAGATAGAATTTAAAAAGACCATTGATAAAACTCAACAGTCTGAAATCGTTAATTTTAACGATTTTTTATTTGCTTTCTTTATTAAATTCATATTTTTTATTGAATTTTTCAGCATTATCAGTTTTTTAGCAGTATTTTGTTTTCCAGTAAAAAATAAAGAAATCACTGAAATATATAAATAGCTCTTATATAATAAATAGAAATACTAACTAGAATAAGATTAACAGTTATTTAGGCAAAAGAAATTTTCTCTCACGCTAGAGACGGTATTAAAATCCTCTTTTCCAAATCATTATATCTACTAGCACGCCTCGCATCTGGCGGAATTAGTACCGGTCGTTTCATTAAAGCCATCAGATATTCTCGCATTTAAGTAGTCGTCCCTATTCCAACACTTATTGCTAGCGGGATCAGACCAATGTTCTTCCTCAACGGTACCACTCCCAATTTTGCTAACATTTGATGAGTAAGAACACGTATATAAACTTCCGCAACCAGGACCAAAAGTTATTTCGCCGATCTCACCGCAATCCACTTTTACCGATGGCGTAGGTAATTTTTCTGTCATTACCGGTTTTATTTCTGATTCAATTACTTTACTTCCTTTTGTCACTTTAACTTGAATATTATGAGAAGTATTATGAGTTATTTGGTCAAAGGTATATACATTATTAGTGGGGTCATCATTACTTACCCATCCTTCTGTGTCTTTTTGAAATTCATATGTCGCACCTCTAACTACTGGTGCAGTTACAGTTATTGCTCTTGTTGTTGATTCTGTCTCAAAATCTATTGCCTCTGGCATTCCTGTTCCTTCTTGGATATAATTTAAAGTTATAGTTACTTCCGCTTTTAAATTATCAGGTTGCGTTGTGACTTCATCACTATATGTTACTTTTACGCTTAAGGTTGCCGTACTACTAGGATTTAATTTATCCCCTTCAGCTATTCCTGAAGTTGCTATTTTTATATTTTCATTTGTGTTTTCACTAACATCAATACTATCTAACTCAGCATTGATATTTCCTTTATTTTCAACGGTTATATCATAAGTTATAGAATCTCCTGGGCTTACTAAATTAGCTTTAAAAGTAGCTGATAGGTCATCTACTACTTGTGATTCTTCATCAGAAGCTTTTCCTACTATATCTTTGTTGGTAATTCCAGTTATTTTTATATCCCAGTTACTACTAATTGATGTTGTTCCATTTATAGTTAAAAGTGTATTGAACGCGGCATATCCAACAGTCATAAGCAGTAGTACTCCACATAATGAATATATTATTACATTTCTCTTTCTTTTATCGCTCATACATTTTCTCCTTATCTAGTTTACTCTATAAATATTATACCCCCCCCCCCCAGGTTTTTGACAAGTATTTCCAGACATTTTAGTAGAAATTTTTAAATAACAAAACAAAAAATATATATGCTATAAATAATATACTATTTTAATTAAAACGTGATATAATTAAATTAGTAGTGAAATAACAGAAAATATCATTAGACTGGTTATGCAGAAGACAAACAATATCTAAATATTATTATTTATGCTAAAAATTAAAGGAGGTAAAAAATGACAAAATGTAAGTACAATGTAATAAATACAATTGAAACAAATGCCAGAACAGAAAAAGAATTAATAAAAATTTTCAACAAAAAACTAGCTTCTATAATCATAAAATTAGAATCAAAAACAGAATCAAAAAAAGTAGCCTAATATTAAAAAATCTAATGTTTTTGCACACATTCCTTATTTATTTTTTTACAAACAAGGTTCTAATATATAAAAAACGCTTAGAAATATCTAAGCTTTTTTTGTTTGATTTTTTATTTTTTCTTTATTAAATCCATATTTTTATTGAATTTTTCAACATTACCAGCTTTTTTAGCAGTACTTTGTTTTCCAGTAAAAATAAAGAAATAACTGAAGCATAAGAGTGATTCTTATACAATAAATAAGTAATAATACCCCCAAGAACAAAAGCAACAGAGTACCGGCGTCGCTCTCCGAAAACTCAAGTGCAAGCCACGGCACTATTACTCAGGTCCTGCCGGAGGCCTCGGATTGGGACCACACCCGCCGGTCATACATTCGTTGTCGGTAGTTTCATTAAAACCATCAGAGATTGTCGCATTTAAGCAGTCGGTAAGACCCCAGGCCGCGTATATATCGTGATCGGACCAATGTTCTTCTTCAACGGTACCACTCCCTACTTCTTCTCTATTTGATGAGTAAGAACACGTATATAAGCTTCCGCAACCAGGGCCAAAAGTTATTTCACCGTCACTTGCACAGACCAAATTCACCGATGGTGTAGGTAATTCTTCTGTCATTACTGGTTTTATTTCTGATTCTATTACTTTATCCCCTTTTGTTACTTTTACTTGAATATTATGCTCTGTATTATGGGTTATTTGGTCAAAGGTATATACATTATTAGTGGGATCATCATTACTTACCCATCCTTCTGTATCTTTCCTAAATTCATATTTAGTGGCATCTTTAATTTCTGGTACTGTAACAGTTATTGCTCTTGTTGTTGATTCTGTCTCAAAATCTATTGTCGCTGGCATTCCTGTTCCTTCCTGAACATAATT
>CANQNL010000028.1 GCA_947625215.1 uncultured Bacilli bacterium
AAGTGGTAAATTGAGACTATTGGTAATTTGTTCAATTTTCCAGATTCCTGTACCCATGAAGGCAAACGACAGCCTTTCTTTAATTTTTTGTTATTAAATTTAATATTATTAAGCTTGCAGCTGATCCTAATGTATCTATTAAAACATCTAATAATTTTGCTTCTCTTCCATCTATAAATATTTGATGTATTTCATCAGATGAAGCATATATCATACATAGTATTATTCCTATTATTAGTTTATTATTTATAGGATATAATCTTAAATTTAGAAATAATATTAATCCTAAGATAAAGTATTCGGTAAAGTGAGCTATTTTTCTTACTATATGACTTACTTTTTCTTTATCTTTTGGTTTTTCAATATTTAATATATTTGTAATTGTATTTATAAAACCATCACTTGTTTTGGTACTTTTTTCAGCGTTTTCACTTGAAAACAGAAATATTATTATTAACCATACTATTAGTAATATTCCAAATATTATTTTTTGTATCATTTTTCCCCCTTTTGTCATCTACCTTTACGGGCATAGGATTTTATCGTTGAATTTTTTTTATTTTTTTATTTTTTTAATTAGGTATGAAATGCTTTCTATTTAATTTATATATTTTGATAAGTTTGTAAGATTTATTTTAATTGTAAGATTTTTTTGTAAGATTTATTTTTAATTGTAAGATTTATGTACCTATGCCCGTAAAGATAGACGACTATTTATTACTTTTTTAATCTCTTATATAAATGTCTCTAGAATAGATTTTATCTATTACATCTTTTATATCTTCATCTATTCTATTTGCAATTATTAAATCACTTTGTTTTTTAAATTCTTCTAAATTTTTTATTTTTTTGCAGCCATTAAAATTATCTTCTTTTAATATTGGCTCATAGATAATTACGTTTACTTTATCTTTAAGCATATTTATAACATCTTGAATGGCGCTTGCTCTAAAGTTATCAGAACCTGATTTCATAGTTAGTCTATATATCCCCACTATTTTTGGATTTTTAGATAAAACCATATCAACAATATGTTTTTTTCTTGTATCATTTGCTTTTACTATAGCTTCAATCATATTATTTGGAACGTCTTTGAAATTAGCTAAGAGTTGTTTTGTATCTTTAGGAAGGCAGTAGCCTCCATAACCAAAGGATGGATTATTATAAAAGTCCCCTATTCTAGGATCTAAACAAACTCCTTCAATTATATCTTTGGTATTTAAGTTTTTTACTTCAGCATAAGTATCTAATTCATTAAAATAAGCAACTCTTAAAGCTAAATAAGTATTAGCAAATAATTTAACCGCCTCTGCTTCTTTTGAACCCATTAAAAGTATTTTTACGTCTTCTTTTTTAGAACCCTCTTTTAAAGCTTCGGCAAACTTTAAAGCTTCTTTACTTTTAGAGCCAACAATTATTCTAGATGGATATAAATTATCATATAAAGCTTTTCCTTCTCTTAAAAATTCAGGTGAAAACATTATATTATCAATATTGTATTTTTCTTTCATTTTATCAGTAAAACCTACTGGTATAGTTGATTTAATAATCATTGTTGTTTTTAATTTCATGTCTACTACTTTTTTAATAATATCTTCAACTGAAGATGTATCAAAATGATTTAAAACATCATCATAATTAGTAGGTGTACTTATAACAATGTAATCGGCATCTTTAAAAGCTTCTTTATAATCTAAAGTGGCTTTTAGATTTAATTTTTTATTTTTAAAATAATCTTCTATCTCTTTATCTTTAATTGGCGATATTCTATTATTAATCATGTTTACTTTATCTTCGATTATATCTAAAGCTACTACTTCATGATTTTGCGAAAGTAATGTAGCTATGGATAAACCAACATAACCTGTTCCAGCAACAGCTATTTTCATTTTATAACACCTACCTTTCTTAAGAGTTTTTAATTATTTTATTTAATATATTTAAAGCAATATTTTTTGTTTTATTATTGATATCATATAAAGGATTATATTCAACAATATCAAACGAAGTTATTTTATTATGATCTTCTAATAAACAGTCTATTATATCAAAGGCTTCTTCTTTTGATATTCCTACTTCTTCAGGTACTGAAACCCCAGGAGCATCATTAGGATCAATTACATCTAAGTCAAAACTTATATGAAATCCATTGCTATTATTTGAAGCTATAGAAACTGCTTTTTCCATTACCTTTTTAATACCAAATTTCTCTATTTCTTCAGTTGTTATTATTGTTACTCCTGCATCTTTTAGATTTACAAATTCTTCTTTATCAATGCTACGTGCACCAACAATAACTGTATTTTTAGGATTTATAAATTTACCATTATGAAATGAAGTTAACTGATTACATTTATAACCATTTACAGCGGCGCAAGGAAGTCCGTGTAAATTTCCTGTTATTGTAGTTTCAAAGGTATTAAAATCGGTATGAGCATCTATCCATATTAAACCAATATCACCATATTCTTTACAGCTTGAAAGAATTGATGGTATTGCTATTGAATGATCACCACCGATAGTTATTACAAAACTATCTTTTTTTAATTTAAGTTCGATATTATATAATTGTTCATTATATTTATTTAGTTCATTTAAATTTTTAGCTAAATCATTCAAATCGTTACTTTTAATTATATTTTCATCTTGATTAAGTATAATTTTTGTAACATCTTCATCTATTTGTTTTATAATTTCGTTAGCTCCAAATCTAGCACCATCTTTATTAACACCTAGATCACATCCGGCACCTACTATTGATATCTTGCGAGTATTATTCATTTTGTCACCTTTAATCCTTTATATAAATCTTTAATTATTTATTTTCTTTAATAGTACATATCTATCTATGTAGTCGTGTTTATAATAACGATTTACTATTTCATAATCTTTCTTTAAAAAATTATCTAAACTATATGAATTTTCAACACTAATTTCTGCAAATAAATTATCAATATTATGCATTCTTGCTATTGGTTCAATAAAATCAAGCATATGTAATTGTAAGCCATATCCACGATATTCAGGAATAACTACTACCCCATCAATATCAGCACTATTGCCTTCAAGATCTGGCACCATAGCAAAAAGATTTTTTACTGATGGAGAGATAGATAAACATATAAAACCTATCATTTTATTTTTATAATATGCCCCATAAAGCCATCCTAAATGATGATCACTATTTAACATTTCTTCTAAATATTCTTTAGGGTCAGGAAGATAAAAAGTTTTTTCTTCTTCCTTAAATGAGTCAATCATAAGCTGCTGAACATTATATACATCATCTAAATCAGCAACTGTACATTCTTTTAATTCTACGTCTTTTAATTCCATTACAACTTCTCCTTTTCTCTTGCCTTTTTTATTCTTTTTCTACTCTGTTAACATTTATATAACTTCCTAAATGATCAAGTGCTTTTTGGTTAATATCAACAAGCATACCAGCAGCTGGTGAAAAAGTCATCTCACCGAAATAAATTTTGCCATTTATGTTGTATAAATCAACTCTCACAAATTCAAATCCTTTTGACAAATCTTCAGCAATTTTAATCATTTGATTAAAATTTTTAGGTTTTGGAAAATCTTTATTACTTGAATGATCATTTCCAAAATCAATTTTGTTCCAGTTTTTATCATAACTATCTGTCTTAGTCTGATGTTCCCTATCACTTAGTACAAATATACTATCAACTATACCATTAAAAGCATATATTTTATAATCAAGTGGAAGTTTATGTTCTTTATCATCTAAATACTCCTCACATATGATTTTAGGCTCAATATAGTCATAATGATATTCTAAACATTTATCAGAATACTTTTCATTTAATGCTATATTTAATTCTTTTTTAGCTGTTTCAAAATCAAAATCATCTTTATTAGTACAAACGAATATATGCCCGCAACCATTATTAGGTTTTAAAACAAATTTATTTGGTAATTTATCAAAATCTATATCATTTGCATTATCATATATTCCATAAAGCTTTGGTAATAATTCTTCGTAACCTTTTTCTTTTATAAAATCTCTTACCAGATATTTATCAGCTAATTTTCCATATTTTTTGCGATATTTGTATACAATTAAATATTGTATTTTTTCATTAAAGTCTTTAGGATTTTTAAAATTTAATTTTTTACCCATAACTCTATAATAAAATATTTTATGGGCCAAAGACTTCGGTAAAAGTTTTAAAATTTTATGCCTTATAGACACTTTATCACTTCCTTAATAAATTAACTTTTTCTTAAAATTTTAAAAGCTAAGTTTTTAAAATATAATAACTTATCATCTTTTCTAAAAATAATATAAATAATTAAATTTGGAATAATTAAACAAATAATTAAATTAACTATTATTTGAACTATAGTATTTTCAAAAACAAATAATGCACTTATTAAATAAGTTATAATAGCTATAATTATAAATAATAATATATAAGCAATAGTTTCTTTAGCGTAATCAATGTATTTTCGATTAAATAATTTTTTATAGACAAATTTAGGATAACTATAGCACCAATAAGCTACGCTACTTAACATTGTTCCTAAAAATACTCCTATTAAGCCAAACATTTTTAATAAAATTATTGAAAACACAAGATTCAAAATTGCTTCAATTATTGGAACAAATCTATCTTCAACAAATATAGCTGCAGCTTCTTTAAAAGCTACAAAACTACTTCTCATAATAGTTTGAAATAAATTAAAGACTAAAACTGCTAATATAGAAAAGCTTAATAAAAATTCTTCACCTAACCAAACTTTTACAAATGGCTGCATTACTATAAGAATTGATACTGATACAAAACATCCTAGCCAGAAATTTAAAAATCTTAAATTTTTAAATACTTCAAATCTTTTATCTGATTTTTCAGTAACTAATAAATTTCCGACACTTGCAGTTACTGATGATAGTACAGTTTTAAATAGTTGTTTGATGGAATTTATAACCATATAATAGCTTGAATATATACCAACTGTAACTACACCAAAGAAATATGAGATTATTAAACTATCCGTACCATTTAAGACTACTCCACCTATTTGATGCATCGCTAAGGCTTTTACTCTCGTAATAATATCATTACCAGTTTCTTTATCTAATGGTTTAACATTCTTTTCTTTTAAGAAAGGATACATTTTATGAGAAATGATCGCTAAAGCAACATTTTCTAAAAGCTGACAGATAATAACAAGTATTAAATAAAGATAATAGTTTTTAGTCCACCATAGTATTAATAATTGTAATGCATTTAGAACAATCGTATAAACTATATTCACTATACTTATAACGTGTTGCTTCTGGTCAGCATATATAATTCCTCTTTTATAAGCTAGGAAATATGAAATAACTGTACCTATTAAAAACAAAATATAAGCAAAATAAATATTAACATCAATATTAATTTTTCCAATTAATATTGGTAAAAATGGTAATAGCATTAACCCTAGAACAGTTATAATTAAAGCTATTAATGTATAAGCTTTTTTATAAAAAACCATTAATGATTTTATTTTTTCAGTGTCTTTATTAGCAATAGGTTCATAAAGTTTATAATTAATAGCAATTCCAATACCTAATTCAAAGAAATTTAGCATTGTTAATATATTAGTATATAAACTGTTTAAACCTAGAAATTCAGCACCTAAAATTCTAATGAATATGGCTCTAGCAATAAAGCCAACAAACATTGATACAAATTTTTCTAGTGTTGAAAATATCGAATTACGTATTGAATTTTTTGTTCTCACTGTATCACTTCTTTTATTTCAATATTTTTTTCCATTTATCAACTATAACGTCATCTTTTAAGACTTCAAGATTTCTATAAGCTTCTTTACTCATATGTTTAAGTAATTTTGGATTATGTTCTAACTCAAACATTTTTTTTGCAAATTCTTCAGTATCGAACTGCGGAACTAAAATAGCTGAATCATAACCATTAGTTATTTCAACAAAATTATTTAAATCGTAGGCTAAAATTGGAAGCCCGAATTGCAGTCCTTCGTTGAAAACCATACTACATCCTTCCCATCTTGACGGAAATAACAAAACACTTGATTTTTCTAAATATTTTTCAATATGATTTGTAAAACCATACATTTTTATATCATTTTGAAGATTTCTTTTTTCAATGTCATTTAATATATTTCCTTTTTCTACACCATCACCAACTATTTGTAGTTTCCAAGTGCCACCCATTTTTTTATACTTACTATATGATTCTAATAATAGCTCATATCCTTTATTAACATCTAGTCTTCCATAAGCAATAAATAAATGGTTATCTAAATTACATTTCCCAGTTGTATCAAAACTATTTGGATTAAAAATATGTGTGCATTTTATATTAAAAGTTTCAATTATTTTTTTCTTATCATCATTCATCAAAACTACATAATTATCAAATTTAGGAAATATTTTTTTGAGCATTTTTTCTTCATAACAAAATCTTCTATTTATTTTGAAGTATGCTTTATAATTATTGTGCTGCCATCCTATTGTTTTAGCTGTGATTTTATCAGAAATTATACCAACTATAGCTGTACAATCACTTGAACTACCAATCACATAGTCAAACTTTTCTTCATTTATCTTTTTAATTAATCTTTTTTTGAAAAAACTAATTGAATAATAATGTTCCATAATGAATGTAGCATTCTTAAAAACACCTGTTTTATTATTTATTTTTTTTAATATGTTGTGAAATTTTCTGATTGCTCTTTCAAAAATATTTTTAACTTCAGGAACATAGATACATTTTACTTTTTTATTTAAACCATACATATTGTAGTCTACTTTTGCTTCTGATGTCATATAAATAATACTAACATTATAGTTTTCATTAGCTAATAAATTAGTTATTCTAGCTAAAACTCTTTGCTCCCCTCCATATGTAAAAGGGCTTGGCAGAATAAAGGCTATTTTTTTCATTTTTATCACTCATTTCTATTTGAATGTTTTTCTTCTTTTTGTTATGTAATCAATTTTATATAACAAGTAACATAAATTAACAAATCTAATTTTTAAAAGGAAATAGGCTAATTTGTCTTTTTTAGATATCATTGAATTCAGATCGATTAAATCATAATTGAATTTTTTTTGTCTTATTTCTTTTATTTTTTGAAAATAATTTATATGACATAATTCTTGTACATATTTGAGACGTATTAATTCCATATATAAAGTAAATTCTTTAGTATAATATATATATTTATAATCTTCCCATAAATTATATTTTTGTAAATACTCCTTTAAAGATTGTAATACTTTATTACTAGTGTCATCAAAATCTGGTGAAAATTTATTGCAAGCAGAATTTTGAGAAAATCGATAATTATAAAGTGGTTTTTTTAAATACATAAATTTGCCACATAATTCAAACACCTCTAAATTAAAAATTGTATCTTGCATTCTTTTTAAATTTTCTTTAAAAAATATTTTATTGTCTATTAAGAAATTTTTTTTATATAATTTTCCCCACGGCACTCCCAAAGAATAATTAATTTTAGTTAAAATTTCTTTTTTTCTTTTATTTGTATCAATCATCTCACTTTTACTAAAAATATATTGTTCTTGTTTTTGATGACTATCATATAAATAATGTCCACACATTACTAAAGGATATTGGCAATTAATTATGAGATTATATAAAGAACTTATCATGTCTTGTTCTAAACTATCATCTCCATCAACGAAAGCAATGTATTTGCCTTTAGCAAGTTTAATACCGATATTTCTTGCTACTGAAACACCACTATTATTTTGATAAATGTATTTAATTCTTTTATCTTGTTTTTCAAATTTTATACATATTTTAGCTGAATCATCTGTACTTCCATCATCAATCAAAAGTATTTCTAGATTATTATAAGTCTGTGAAATTATACTTTTTATACATTCTTCTAAATATTTTTCTACATTATAAATTGGAACAATAATTGTTATTTTTTCTTGCAATTTTTTGTTTTGTTGCATTTAATCACATCTCCTCTAATGCTTGCTTGTTAAAGGCATAATTTTTACTTTATATGGTAATGTTTGATCTGTTTGACAATGATCGTAATACCACCATGAGAACATTCCCAATAATGCAACTATAATCAAATTAATTATTATTTTATTTTTAACTGAGTTTATAATATACTTTATTTGTGGTATTAAGAATATAATATAATAAATAAAGTAAAATGAAATTCTTTGAGAATATTTTGACGAAAAACCAATACAATAGATTATTGCTGCAAAAATAAGAATATATAGATAAAATGTATTATGCTCAGATATTTGTTCCAATGATTTCCTATATAAACATAGAAATATAATTGTGACAATAAAAGCAAGATAAGCACTAATGACTATACTATTACCTTTAGTATGCAAAACATAAGTATAGGAGGAATCTATGAATGAATTTGAAATCAAAAATTCAAGTAGTGGTTTATATGTAAATACAAGCAATAATGCTATCATTAATATACCTGTCATTAATAAATTCCTTTTATTTTTTACAATTGGATAAATAAAATAAAGCGGTAAATATACTATTGCAGTATCATGACAACAACAAGCAATTAATAAATATAAAAAGTATTTTTTCCAATTTCTTTCAAATATAAACTTCGTAGCTGAAAGCATTATTACCATTGCCAATGATTGTCTACATAAATTGAACGTTTTATTATATACAAGAAACATAAATGTTAAATATGCAAAACTCATACTTAAATTGCTATTAAGTTTTTTAGCTCGATAACAGGCCAAATAAGCAAAAAACATTATAATAAATTGTATTAAGAAATATCCAAAATTGATATTGCTAACTATTCTAGTACTTATATACACAATAAATAAAAATAAAGGTTCAATATGATTTCCTAAATTTGTTGCAAAATCATAAAAATTAAAGAAACTATCATATTTCGAAGCAAAATTAAGGTATATGTCAATATATACTTTAGTGTCAGTCCCTACTCCTGAACTTCGTAATCCTGCAAATATAGAAGGTATTAAAATCGCCAAAAAAGACATTATATAAAACATAAATTTATTTTTTTCATAATTTTTTTCTGCTATATATGCAAAGATAAAACTCAAAATATATATGATAAAATATATAATCATCTCGAATCACTTCCTATAAATATTGATTTATATATAATTTTTTTAAAACCTTATAATAAGGTAATTTTATTTTAAATACATTTTTTAAAAACATTGTTTTACAATAGCAGTTTTTAAAATCATTAATAAATTTTTTTGAATGAAAAATATAATATAATAAATTTTTATTATTTATTAATTTATCTTTATTTAAATTTGTAAATTCAATATTTTTAAACATTTTAATTTCTCTTAAAGTTGGATTTATAGCAATTTGCTTATAATTTTCAAAATAAGCTTTTTTGGATAGATCTAAAAAATCAAATCTTATAAAATCTTCAATAAATAATATAGCGGAATCTTGAATTTTTGAAATAATTGAATTGTTAAAACAAATTTTATTATTTCCTAATTTAGGATACACAATTTTACTTGATGCATAATAACCAATTGTAGATGGTTCTGTCGATAGAAACATAGTTTCAAATAATCCAATACTGAAACGAATTGTAGTTAGATAATCATTATAGTCATTGGTATATAAATAACCTTTTTTATTATTTGTATCATTAATGCCATAATAGTACCCAAATAATTTTGTTGTTTTATCACAATAATTTTCTAGATATTTTTGTATTGTACCATTCCATCCAATATCTACTAATGCTATGTTGCCACAAAAATTATTTTGTTTTAAATATTGCCTCAAATATTTTTGTTGTGTTGTACTTAGAGCTTCTAAATGTTTTTTTATTGTTAAAAAAACTTTCTCTTTTTCTTCAGTTGTTAAATGTATTATTTCTTTCTTTGAATCAATACATTTAATGTCATATTTTATAAGCTTTGATAGGTCTTCTATATTTGTATTTCTACTAAGTAATGGTTTTAACCTATTATACATATCATCAAAATCTTGTAAATTTCTTAAATTAGCAAGTATTATAGATTTTCGCGATATATTAATGTAATAAGTAGGAATATTTTTATTAAACATATTGTCATATACATTTTTTATAATTTTAGCATCTCTAGCTAGAAAATATATTTTATCTATTTTATCTTTTTGTACTTCTTTATATATCCATTTTGTAAAGCTATAAAGAATTGGTCCTAATACTTCATATCCAAATTTACTATATTTATCTGAGTTATAATTAATATTATTTTTAATAAATGATGTTAAAATATTATAATCTAAATCAATCAGTTTATTAGATTCAAATAAATAATTGTTAATTTCTTCTTTTACTAATACAGATTTTATATTATACTTTTTAGGCATTAAATAATCACCTTTTAATGAATCTCCAATGTGAATTAATTCTTTTCCATTTATTTTTTGTTCTTTCAATATTATTTCAAATAAATTTCCATGAAACTTAGTTACCATAAAATCACTGGATAAATATAATTTATTATATTTGGTATAACCATTAGCATGTAATATTTCTTTTACCACATCTATTGGTAAATACATATCTGATGTTAGAAAAATAGTTTTGTTATTTTTTAAACAATAATTATATAATTCTAACATTTCTTTATTAGTGGTGCAAAACTTCTTTTCAAATTTAATTTCAAGTTTTAATAATTTATCATTTATCTCTTTACTATAATCTAATTCCTCATATATTTCTCTTAAAGTAACTTCTTGATATTTTGATTTTTGTCTTGCTTTTTTTTCAGCATTTATTCTTCGCTTTTTAAAATCAATTACATTACCATCATATTCGCGTTCTATAACGTTAAAAATATCGGTGGGATTTTTAACGTTTCTTTTAATCAATGTATCAAAGATATCAAAAGAAACATATTCATAATCTTGAATTGAATTATATAATTCGCAAACTTTCTTAGAAAAAATATTATTAAATATTTTCTTTATGAATTTTTTCACCATTCTTCACCACCGCCTCATCATTATTTATCATTATTTCTTCTTAATAAAATAATTATTTTATTATAAGGTAATTTTATTTTAAATATTTTTTTTAAAAATGCAGTTTTCCATTTTGTATTAATAAAATTTTCTTTTAATTTATTTATCTTAATAGGCTCTATTAAATGATATATTTTTCCATTATCATAAAAATCTAAATTTTCAAAATATTTAATATCTTTAATTCTAGGGTTAGAACCAAAATTATTTAATTGTTTTATGATATTCTCTTTATTAAAATGCAATTTATTATCTAATAATTTCATTTTTTTAATAAAAACTATAATACCTAGTTGTATTTCATTTATAATTTTTAAACTATAATCACTAAACTCACTTGTGTCAAAAATTGGTTTTATACTTTTATCATTTTCTTGATATCCTATAACTGATCCATATTCTGGCATCATAATTAATTCAAGTAATCCTGAATAATTTAAAACATTTTGACAAATATCATTGTTGGTATTAAAAAGGTAACCTTTTTTATTGTTATTATCCATTATTCCTAAATACAAACCATAAATTTTTTTATTTGTGTAATTAGTAAGTAATGTTTGCATACTTCCTTTCCAGCCTATATCTACCAATATGTTTTCTTCTTTAAGCTCTTGATTTAAATAGTTTTCAAAGTAATTATTTTTTAAATCATTAATAATTTCATTTTTATATTTGCGATAAAACACATCTAATCTATCATCTATTCTATCATTTAATTTAATATTAAATTCTGATAATTTATCTTTAAGATTAAGTCCTAGTCTATCAAACAATTCATTTATAGTTTCATTTCTTTTAATACTAATCATTTTTACTAGTTCTAGTAATGAATGTGTTTCTAAAATTTCACTGGAAGTACCAGCTATAACACTCTTCCTAGACAAATAAATCATTTTAGTATGAATATTAGGATATAAAATATTAAAACATTTTTTTATGAACTCCCCTTCTCTTGAAACAAATAATAATTGTTTGTCCTTTGATATATTAGTTTTTATCCATTTACAAAATTCATATAATAATGGGCCAAATAAATTAAAACCAAAATCATAGTAACTATTATTTTCCAATTCATTTTTTACTAATTTAGATTTAATACCTAATAACTTAGGATTTATATAATCACTTCTTATAGCATCTCCTATATGAATTATCTCATTTGGCATGATTTTTAAATCTTGTAATACTTTCTTATATAAGTTTTTTTCTCTTTTGCTTTTATTTTCTTCACAAGATACATAAATTTTATCAATGTTATATCCATTATTGTTTAAAATTTTTGTAATAGTTTTTTTATCTAAAAACATATCACTTATGCAGATTATTTTATATTTATTTTTATATTTATGATATAAATCTAAACCCATTTTATTTGGAATAGTACAATTTATCTCATATTCTTTTTCAAGGCTAATAATTGTGTCTATTTCTTTTTGAGATAATTTTTTATCCAAAAACATTGAATATATTTGATCTATATTATAGTTGTTACCAAATCTATTTTTGGTTTCTTCTTCAGCTAATAATCTTTTTTTGCTAAAATCTTTAATTTCAATATTATATTTTTCTTTTAATGTGATTTCCATTAAATTATAAATGTCATTTACAGGAATAATTCTTCGCACTAAAGTATCAAACACATCAAATGAAACATATTTTACTTTCATGCTACTTCTTTAACTCCATTTTCTATACTTACTTCAGAAAATGCTAATTTATGATATTCATTTTCTAATTTTTCAGCTTCTTTGGAAATATCATAACCTTTTTCTCTAACTTCATCAGTTGTATCTTTTCTCTTATAATGGTCTAACATCTTTAATGTTTTGATAGCCCAAACATTTGGATTTTCTTCTAAAGAAATAAAAGTAGTAGTATCTAATATTTTTGTTTCCTTAGTCATAGAATTTGAAAGAATACATAATAATCCAGATGCTTGTGCCTCTATGCCAACAACTGGTAGCCCTTCATATAAGCTTGGAAGTAAAAACACATCAAATGCTTGATATAATTTTTCCGGGTCATTTCTTTGACCTAGAAATAAAACATATTTTTCTAAATTTAAAGATTTAACTTTTCCTTTTATTTCCTTTTCTTTTGGACCCTGCCCTACTAATAAAAGCATTGTCTTACTATTTTTCTTATGAATTTCGCTAAACACATCTATTAAAAAATCATGATTCTTTTGTGCAACAAATCTTCCAATATGTCCAACAACTATAACATCATCTTTTATTTTTAAATCTTTTCTAATTTGTTGTCTAATTTTTTCATTATATTTATATTTATTTACATCAATTGCATTATTAAGAAGAAAAACATTGTTTTTATTGTATTCTTTATTACCAAATAACCATCTACCTGATAATTCACTACAACAGAAATAATGTGTTGCAAACATTTTAGCTGTCGGTCTCAACGCTTGTTTCATCAAATTCTTTTTCCATTCTTTTTTATTGGTAGTTGAATGATTATGAGCTATTCTAATTGGTACTCCTGCGCATTTAGCTGCATATAATGGGAAAACTGATAATGTGTTAATATGGGAATGAACTATTTGATATTTATTTTCCTTAAATATTTTTATTAATTTTTTATGGTAATCAACAACTTTTTGATATGGTGGAATTAAAATTACTCTCCCACCTAATTTTTTTATTTCTTCATAAGGTATATTGGTAGAATCGGAATCACATATAAAATCAAATTGTATTTCTTTTCGATTAATATTACGATAATAGTTCATTACTACCGCTTCAACACCACCACCAAGCCATTTACCTATTACTTCAGCTATTCTAATTGGTTTTGTCATACTACTTCGCTCCATGTCCTTTAATAACTGCAACTACCGTTAAGAAAAATATTTTTATATCTAACCATAAACTCATATAATCTACATAATATAGTTCTAAAGCCATTCTATCTTTATAAGAACGACAGCTTCTTCCATTACATGCCCACCATCCAGTAAGTCCAGGAGTAACACTTAAAAACTTTGCTTTATCTTTTCCATATTTTTCAATTTCTTTTTCAACTACTGGTCTTGGGCCAATTATAGACATTTCACCTTTTAAAATATTTAAAAGTTGTGGAAGCTCATCTAAAGATGTTTTTCTAAGTATCTTCCCTACTTTAGTTATTCTTGAATCATTGCTTAACTTAAAGTTTTCTTCCCATTCTTTTCTAACTAATGTTTTTTCAAGCATTTTTTCTAATTTCTTATCAGCGTCTTCATACATACTTCTAAATTTATATAGATAAAATATTTTTCCATATTTACCTATTCTTTTATGTTTATAAAAAATGGGACCTTTAGACTCAATCTTTATACATATAGCTATTAAAAGAAAAAGTGGTGATAAAATAATTAGAAACGTAAAAGAAACGAGAATATCAAATACTCGTTTGAATACTAAATATACAGATAATTTATTAACGACAACCTCATCCGCTGTTAAAACACTAGTCTCAGTATTATCCATTTTAGTACACCTCTTACTTCTTATCAATATTTTTTATGTTGTGTGAAAAAAAGGTCCTAGAACAAACTGTTCTCGGTCACTTACTGAATAAACTAATGTTGTGTGAAAAAAGGCCCTAGAACAAACTGTTCTTGGTCACCAACACAACATGTATTACCATTATACCATAAAATTGTTGTGTTGAAACACTTTTTATAAAAAAAATAGCGAAATTTGTCGCAAAAAATAAAAAAAAGGTGTATAAGAATAGGCAAATACATATATATGGGATTAAAAGGAGAGGAAATATGGAATTATTTAACAAAAACAAAAGTTTATCAGAAATAATTAACATGTGGTTAATGTCTAAAAAATGTTTAAAAGTTCAGTCGAAGCAAAAATATGAACAATTAATAGAAAATTATATTGAAAATGATATAGGATTCATAAAAAACATAAAAGGAGAAGATTTTAAACTTTATTTTGAATATTTAAATGAAAATGGAACATCTATTTCAACTCAAAGAACACTACTTTATATAATTAAAGCATCTTTAAAAATGGCTTATAATAGTGGTGTTTGTAAATATGTTGATTTTACAAATGTTAAAATTAGGAAATCAAATAGAAATATTAAAGTTTTAACAAAAGATGCTCAAAAAAAATTAGAAGAAGTATTAAAAAATAACGTTAATATTCGAAAAGTATGTTTACTTTTATGTTTATATACAGGACTTCGTATTGGTGAAGTTTGTGGGTTAAAATGGGAAGACATTGATTTTAATAATAAAACTTTAATTGTTAAAAGAACAATTGAAAGAATTAAGAATAATAATCCTAAAATTAAATCAAAAACAATTTTAATTGAAAGTACACCTAAAAGTGAAACATCTAATAGAGTTGTACCAATATCAGATTTTATTATAACTTTGCTTAAAGATTTTAAAGGTAAAGATGAAAATTATATATTATCTAATAGTACTAAGTTATATGATCCTAGACAATTTCGAAAATTTTTTAAAAGAATAATGAAAAAAGCTGATATTGATTATACTAATTTTCATGCATTAAGACATACTTTTGCGACTAGATCTATTGAATCACATATGGACATTAAAACATTAAGTGAAATATTAGGTCATTCAAATGTAAATATTACTTTAAATTTATATGTCCATCCAACTGATGAATTTAAAAAAAATTCTATTGAAAATTTAGTAAAATTTATGACAGTTTAAAGGTCCTAGAACAGTTTGTTCTAGGTCATTTTTTTAGCGTTTGATATTATAAATAATTTTTAGAAAAAATAAAAGATTTTTTAATAAATTTTAGAAAAAAATGTAAAAAAATTAAAAAAATTTTGGAAAAAATCAGGAATCGACCTTACTTTTGTCGTATATTACATATAGAGGGGCAAAAAAATATAAAATAAGGAGGCTAAAAAATGTTATGAATTTA
>CANQNL010000029.1 GCA_947625215.1 uncultured Bacilli bacterium
GGGGGGGGGGGGGTATAATGTTTATAGAGTAAACTAGGTAAGGAGAAAAATATATGAGCAAAAGAAGAAAAAGAAATATAATAATATGTACACTTTGCGGAGTATTACTACTTATGGTAGTGGGTTATGCGGCCTTTGCGACCCAGCTAAATATAAACGGAACAGCAAGTATAACAAGTAACTGGGATATAAAAATAACAGATATTAAACAAAATACAAAAGAAGGAGATGTTACTGATGAAAAGTCCCAAGTAGTAGATGATTTAACGGCATCTTTTAATGTAAATTTAGTAAGTCCTGGTGATTATATAACCTATGATGTAACAATAGAGAATAAAGGAACAATAGATGCAACTTTAGAAAAAATAAAAGTAACAGGAAGTAATAATCCAGCAATTGAAGTCAGTTATAGCGGAATCAAAGAAGGAGAAGATTTAAATCAAAGCACAAGTAAAATATTAACTGTAAGAGTAAGATATAGTTCTTCAGTTACAAGCCAACCAAAAAGTACAGATGCTCATTTCAGTATAACTTTAGATTATGTTCAAACAGGTAAGAGTATGCCACCAAGTCTTACAGATAATGTAAAACGAATAGGAGATAGTATAGTTCAAATAGTAACAGAAGGAGAAGGTTTACAAAAAGATGAATACGAAGATGGAAGGTACATCTATAAAGGAGCTGATCCTGATAATTATATAACATTTAATAATGAAGAATGGCGAATAATAGCTATAGAAGCAGATGGTACCTTCAAAATATTAAAGTCAAAAAGTCTTGAAATGAAATATTTTGATGATCCCGGTCATAGAACTGCAGGTTTTTGTGCAAATGAAGTTTTTACCAAAAACGGATGTATTGTTTGGGCAAAATTAAGTAATTTTGAATTAGGTGGGTTATCTGGACTAGTAGAAGAAGATTCAACGTTAAACACATATTTAAATACAACATATTATAAAGGGCTTGGTGAAAATAGCAAATACATTCAAAACCACGACTTTAATATTGGTGGGGTGATAATATATGATGATGATCTGAATGATACAATTAAACAAGAGCAAAAATATAAATGGAATGGAAATATAGGTTTACCGCAAACAAGTGATTTTATAAAAGCCAATAGTGATACGACAAAATGTGGAAATTGGGCATTAATTGAGACAAATGGTGTAAAGTGCGGGTATACAAACTATATGGTTCCCACATATTTAGAAGGAGCAACGTGGAGGGCAATATGGACTATTAACCCATATTATTATCCTGAAAGAGGAGACTATGCTTTGGCAAAAATTAATAAAAATGGCAACCTTAGTGGTGGTAATGGGCAGTATTATCCATCACCAGTAGTTTATCTAAAACCTAGTATAACATTATCAGGAATTGGAACGAAGAAAGATCCATATATAATAACAAACTGACAAAATTTGTCAGTTTTTTCGTTGAAATGTCAAAAAACTGGTGGAAACATAATATATGTAGAATAAAATAATGGAGGATAAGTTATGAGTGATTTTAAGAAACAAAATATAGTTATTGGAGCTTTATGTGTAGTATTACTATTTATGATGGTTGGCTATGCGGTATTTAATACGCTCTTAACTATAAATGGTACTACGAGTAATTGGAGTGTTCTTATCACAAATATTGAAAGTAGAGATATAGTAGGAAACGCTTACGATGTAGAAGCTCCAGCGCATACTAATTTAGAAGCTGCTTTTCCGGAAGTGTCATCTTGGTCGGGGTCATACTATTTAAAATGCAGCCCGCCTGACTGCACACCATCATATACTTGTGATGAAGGTTATACTCAATCGGGTAGCGGAGCAAATACAAAATGCATTAAAACAGAAGAAATATCACCTGAACAAGTAACCACATATACTTGTCCAGACGGTTATAAATTAGAAAATCAAAAGTGGTATAAATAAAAAACTTAATATTTAAATTTTTCTTATACAATTTAATTATTAAAAATGTAAAACTAGTAAGTATAATTTTCTAGTTTTCTTTATTTTATAATATTTTGTTTGAACAACAATAATATTTATTGTATAATTGTAATGGGCGTGATGAAATATGAAAGCACCATTAAATATCAGAATTAAAGCATATTTAATTGATATAATTATCTCAGTAATTGTTTTAAGTTTACTTGGCCTATTTTATAATCCTGATAATACTATTTTAAATAATCAAATGGACAAAGTATCATTAGATTATTATAATGGGGAAATTAATTTTAGTGAATATATAACTGATACAAGTAATTTATATAAACAAATTGATGAGAATAATATTATATTAAATATAATAAATGCGATATTTATTATTGTTTATTTTGTCATTTATCCATATTTTAATAAAGGTAAAACTATTGGTAAAAGTATTATGCGAATTGAAGTTAGAGCCATTAGTAATAAAAAAATTACGATATTAAAATTATTAATCAGAAATTTAATCGTAAGTGGTTTGATATACTTAATAATGATTATAATATGTACGTATATAGTACCAGGTAATTTATATTTAATTATAATAAGTGCTTTAGCGGTTATTCAAATAGTTTTGATTTTAATAACAATGATAATGGTTTTATCAAGAAAAGATAAAAAGGGTCTTCACGACTTACTTGCAGGTACTTGGGTAGCGAGTGAAAAATAAGGGGCTGATATAATGAAATTATATGTACTTAGGCACGGTGAAACAGATACTAATGCATTTAAAATGATATGTGGCAAAAGAGAATGTGATTTAACTAAAGATGGTATTAATCAAGCTAGAGAAGTTAAAAAAAAGCTTGCAGGTATTAATTTTGATGCTGTAATATCTTCACCACTTACTAGAGCTAGAGTAACGGCTAGTATAATTTCAGATAAACCAGTAATTATTGATAAAAGGCTAACTGAAAGAGACTATGGAGCTTACGAGCTTAAAAGAAAGGTCGATATCGATTATAATGGATTTTGGAATTATTCCAAAAAACAGACTACTGGTGAAAGCGTTAAAGCTTTATTAAATAGAATGGGTATATTTTTAAAAGATTTAATAAAAAAATACCCAAATAAAACAGTATTATTAGTTACCCATAGTGGAGTAGCTAGAGGTATCCATTACTATCTAACAGGAATACCTCGTGATAATGATTTAACAAAGTTAGAAATACCCAATTGTAGTTTTAGGGTATATGAAATTAAGGAGGAAAACTATGAAAATATTATCAATTAACGCTGGAAGTTCATCATTAAAATTTACTGCTTACGAAATGCCGGAAGAAACAGTATTAATTTCTGGTTATTTTGAAAAGATAGGATTAGATGATAGCTTCTATACATTAAAAGTAAATGGCGAAAAAATAAAAAAAGAAGAACCTATTTCAAATCACGAAATAGCAGCTAAATTAGTAATAGATGAACTTATTAATTATGATATTGTTAAAAATTTAGATGAAATAAAAGGTGTTGGTCATCGTGTAGTTCACGGTGGGGATAAATATGCTAGCTCTGTAGTCATTGATGATGAAGTAATTAAAACTATTGAAGATTTGTCACCCCTTGCTCCACTTCATAATCCGGCTAATTTAATCGGTATTAGAGCTATGATGAAAGCTATACCTGAGGCAAAACACGTAGCTGTTTTTGATACAGCTTTTCATCAAACAATGCCTGAAGAGAATTATATTTATTCAGTACCATATTCTTGGTATCGTGATCATTTAGTTAGAAAATATGGCTTTCACGGTACAAGCCATAAATATATTACATCAGTAATGCAAAAGAAATTAGGTAAAGAAGATGTTAACTTAATTATCTGTCATATTGGTAGTGGAGGAAGTTTATCTGCAGTTAAAAATGGTCAAAGCATTAATACGACAATGGGTTTTTCACCTAATTCAGGAATTACAATGGGAACTCGTTGCGGAGATATTGATTATTCAATCATTCCTTATATGATGAAAGAATTAGATATTGATATTAATAAAATTGACAATATTCTAAATAAAGAAAGTGGTTTACTTGGAATTAGTGAAAAATGTAGTGATTGCCGTGATATTGAAGCTTTAGAAGCTAAAGGTGATAAAAAGGCTATTTTAGCAAATAAAATTTATAATAAAAAAATTATTAACTATATCGCTCAATATTTTGCTGAATTAGAAGGCGATGTTGATGCCATTGTTATGACTGCAGGAACAGGAGAAAACGGTCGTGAATTTAGAGAATGTGTTTTAAGTAAACTAGCTTGTTTAGGTATAAAAATTGATAAAGAAAAAAATAATAAAATTGCTAGCTATTTAGATGAAAAAGAAGGAATTATTACAACTCCAGATTCAAAAATTGCTTGTTATGTAATTCCAACTGATGAAGAGGTAATGATTTCTAAAGAAACTTATGCATTTATAAAATAGAGAGTGTGATATTATGTATATTCATAAGCAAATATATAAAGAAATAAAAAATGCCCCTAAAATAATAATCGCAAGGCATATTGGACCAGATCCTGATGCGCTTGCTAGTTCTATTGGGCTTAAAGAAATTATTTTAAATACATTTCCGAATAAAGAAGTTTATGTTGTAGGAAGTCCTACTAGTAAATTTAAATTTCTAGGTCAGTTAGATAAATTTACTGAAGATATGTATTCAGGTTTATTAATTGTAACAGATACGCCTGATTATAAAAGAATTGATGGAGTCGATTCAAAAAAATTTCAAAAAAGTATTAAAATTGATCATCATCCATTTATTGAAAAAACTTGTAAATTAGAATGGATAGATGATACTGCATCTTCAGCTTCACAAATGATAGCTGAACTTGCCTTAAATACTAAGCTTAAATTGACAACCGAAACGGCTGAAAAATTATATGCAGGAATTGTAGCTGACACGAATAGATTTATGTTTAGTTATACAAGCACTAAAACTTTTGATATTGTAAGTGAACTTTTAAAAAACACTAATTTAAATATAACAAAAGTATATGATAACTTATATATGAGACCATACAAAGAAATTAAATTTCAAGGATATTTATCTGAAAATTTTATTATTACTGAAAATGGTGTTGGCTATGTAGTTATTGAAAGTGATAAATTGAATGAGTATGGTGTAGATGCAGCTACAGCAGGTAATATGGTAAATAATTTTAATCATATTAACGAAATGCTTATTTGGGTAACATTCACTTATGATAGTGATTTAAAAACTTATCGCACTTCAATTAGATCAAGAGGTCCAATTATTAATAATATTGCATCTAATTTTGGTGGCGGCGGGCACATATATGCTAGTGGTGCAAGAGTTAAAGATAAAGAAGAAATGCAAGCTTTAATTGAAGCTTTAGATCAAGAGGCTTATAATTATAATGAAAAAAATGAAAATGATTAGTTTTCGTTTTTTTTGTTATAAATTAATAGCTATTTAAGTACTTTACATTTGCGCAAATTTTGGAAGTCTTTGGAGATTATTACTTAATGCTTGTAAAAAATAATTAATTATAATATAATTGCGTTGGTGATATTATGTGGCAAATAGGTGATGTTGACATTAAAAATAAAGTCGTTTTAGCGCCGATGGCGGGTATTTCCAATAGTGCTTTTAGATTAGTAGCTAAAGAAATGGGCTGTGGATTAGTCGTGGCAGAGATGGTAAGTGATAAGGCCATTTATTATGGTAGTCAGAAAACTTTTGATATGCTTTATATGACCGATTTTGAAAGACCTATTTCTCAGCAAATTTTTGGAAGTGATATCCATAGTTTTAAAGTGGCAGCTAAATATATCGCAGATAATATGAAACCTGATATTATTGATATTAATATGGGATGTCCTGTACCTAAGGTTGCCCAAAAATCCGGAGCGGGAAGTGCCTTATTAAAAGATCCAGACAAAGTATATAACATCGTAAAAGCCGTTGCCGAAACAGTAGATATTCCCGTAACTGTTAAAATTAGAAGCGGCTGGGATAATGATAGTATTAACGCTAAAGAAATTGCAAAAATATGTGAAAAAGCAGGTGCTAAAGCTATCACTGTTCACGGCAGAACTAGAAGCCAAGGTTATAGTGGTAAGGCCGACTGGAATATTATTAAAGAAGTTAAAGAAGCTGTGAATATTCCTGTAATTGGTAATGGTGATATTAAAACAGTCTATGATGCTAAAAAAATGCTTGATACTACCGGTTGTGATGCCATTATGATTGGAAGGGGAGCGTTAGGTAATCCCTGGCTTATTTATGATACAATAAAATATTTAGAAGATGGAACAATTCCTAAAGAAAGAACTAAAAAAGAAAAAATTGAAATGATAAAAAAACATTTAAGTTATTTAATGAAAATAAAAAAAGAAGAAACTGCTGTTAAGGAAATGCGCACGCACGTGCCTTATTATTTAAAGGGTATGCCTAATAATAATGAAGTGAATAAAAAAATATTTCAAATAACTACGGCTAAAGAATTTAATCAAATTTTAGATGAATATATGGAGGGATAGTATGCCAGAATTACCAGAAGTTGAAACAGTAAAAAATACCTTAAAAAAACAAATTTTAAATAAAAAAATTATTCTAGCTAATATATATTGGGATAATATAATTGCCTTTCCAAATGTTAAAGAATTTAAAAGACAAATCAAAAATCAACAAATAAATGATATACTAAGACGCGGCAAATGGCTAATGTTTGAACTTGATGATTATTTTTTATTATCACATCTTAGAATGGAAGGAAAATATTTTATTAAAAATAAAGAAGATGTGCGAGATAAACACGAACACGTTATTTTTACTTTTGCTGATAATAGTGAATTGCGATATCACGATACTAGAAAATTTGGGAAAATGTATCTAATAAAAAAAGAAGAAGTTTATAAAGTTAAACCACTTAAAGATTTGGGCAAAGAACCTTGGGATAAAACATTAAATAAAGAATATCTAAAAACTAAATTAAACAAAAAACCAATTAAAACTCAGCTTTTAGATCAAAGTATAATTGTGGGAATTGGAAATATATATGCTGATGAAGTATTATTTTTAAGCAAGATAAACCCAGAATATCCAGGAGATAAATTAAAAGATAAAGATTTGGATAGTATAATTAAATATACTAGACAAGTTTTAGAAAAAGCCATTCAATTTGGTGGAACAACGGTAAAAAGCTATACATCTAGTGAAGGCGTTCACGGTAGATTTCAAAATGAGCTTTTAGTTCATACTAAAAAAATTTGTCCAAAGTGTCAGAACAAAATTGAAAAGATAACGGTTGGTGGGAGAGGAACATATTATTGTCCAAAATGCCAAAAGTTGAAATTAAAATAAAATCAATCAAAAAAGATAAAGTTATTTAATAATAGGTTTATGTTTATATTCCATTAAAGTTAAATCGACTTTATCTTTTTCATTTATGTAATATATATAACTAGTTTTCATTTCAATATCAAGCATTTTATATTTATGAGAATATTTAGTAATAATAGGTATATTTGTTTTACCTTTGATACTTTTTAAATAATTTCTTCCTTTTTGATTAAAACCTAGAACTCTAATATATTCAAGATTTTTAATATTTTCTTTTTTAGTAAATCCACATAAGATATAAGTAAACATTCTATTTAATTTATTATAAGTGTATCTTTTAGTTTTGATTTTGGTTATTAAATTTTCCAAAGAATTAGCTTCATAAATATATTTTTTAATGCGATTTTCAATTCCTTCATCGACATTTACATATTTATCTAATTCGTTAATTTCACTTATAATTTTATATTTTAAAAAAGGAAAATAATCTTCATTAAAATGTAATGTTTTAATATTATTATATGTTTCTTTTGGCACATATTTTTTAATGTTTTTGCCTTCTTTTAAAGCTGTTCTAATTGCGGTAGCACTACTAATTTCATTATCTAAATTTTTACTATGAAAATTATTTGTTCTTTTAATTGTAATAGGGTTAATTTTAGTATTAATAATTTCTTTAATATAACTTAAACCAAGTAAATCATTTGGACTATCTACTTTAATTTTAGTTAAATCATAGACTGCTTTAGATAAACTAGTAGGATAATTCATCCCTTCATCTAAGTATTTTTTAACTAGTTTATCAAATTTTTTAGTTTTTTCTTTTTTAGCAATTATTACTAAATCATTTTCATTTAAATTTTCTGTTCCGAAAACTATATGGTCTATATTTAAATTTTTAAGAATTTTAACAGCGCCATAAGCAAAAATGTCAGCTGAAGCTACTGAAAAAACAAAGGGTAATTCAATAACTAAATCAACATAGTTTAAGGCAATATCCGTTTTTGTCCACTTATCGATAATACTTACATCACCTCTTTGAGTATAATTGCCACTCATAACAAGAATGATGGGAGAATCTGGGAACATTTCTTTTATTTTATTTATGTGATAAATATGCCCATTATGAAATGGATTATATTCACATATTATACCAATACTTTCCATAAATAATCACCGCTTTCATTATAGCACTTTAATAAAAGGTAATAAATAGTTTGCTTTTTGATTTTATTTTTTATATAATAAAAAACGAGGTGAGACTTTTGAATATTGATGTAACAAAGTTAAATTCTGGAATTGATAATAAAATATCAATTGATATGACTTATTCATTTAGCGCCGAAGAACTTAAAAATAGTGGGATATTAGAATTAAATGATGTTAAAATTAAAGGTGATATTTCAAAAAATAGTCTAGAAGATTATAATATAAATATAATAGTAAAGGGGACGATGGTACTTCCTTGTTCTATTTCACTAAAACCAGTTAATTATGATTTTAATGTCAAAATTGAGGGAAATTTAACAGAAATGCTGGCAGAATTTACCGAAAACTTAAAAAACAATCAAAAAACTATTGATATTTTTCCGATAATATGGGAAAATATATTGATGGAAATTCCCATTAGGATTGTTAGTGATGACATAAGTGATGTTAAAACTAAAGGTGAGGGATGGGAACTAATTACCGATGAAGAAAGTCCGGTAAATCCTAATTTAGCTAAATTAAAAGATTTATTATAGGAGGTGTATAAAATGGCAGTACCAGCTAGAAAAGTAAGCAACACTAGAGGTAGAAAACGTCGTACCCATTATAAAATAAATGAGAAAACAACTATAACTTGTCCAAAATGTGGTGCTACTATAAAGCCACATAGAGTTTGTCCAAAATGTGGAACTTATAAAGGAAAAGAAGTTATAGAAACTGAAGACAAAGCTGAGTAAAAAAATCAATTCATTTGAATTGATTTTTTAGTTAGTATAACGCATATTTTCATTAGATATGTTAAAAATTAATCCCATAGCTATCATATAACTAAGTAGGCTAGATCCTCCATAACTAATAAAAGGTAAGGTAATTCCTGTAATTGGCAAAAGACCAAAAGTCATTCCAATATTTTGAATTTGCTGATAAATAAGCATTCCTGTAACTCCAGCAATGATATATTTATTTACTAGTTTATTAGTCTTAACTGCAAGCATAATTAATTTAATATCAAAAAATGTAATAAGTCCTAGTAAAACGACTGAGCCAATAAAACCAAAATGACTAGCAAATACAGCAAATATAAAGTCTGTTTGTGCTTCTGGAAAATATATGGGATTCTTATTCCAACCGTGACCAAATAAACCAGCAGATCCAATAGAACTTAAACTATTTTCTAGTTGATAGCCACTTTGATTTGACCAATCTAGAATTCTATCAACTCGAAGAAAAAAACTAGTACCAAATATTTTAATAAATAAATCTTCATTGATAAAATAAATTCCAAGTACGAGAAATATAAATATTCCACATATGCCAAATAAAATAGCAAACCAGCGATATCTAATTCCGGATATAAAAAGCATTATAGTGGTAATTAATAAATAAATTAAAACAACGCCTGTATCTGGCTGCATAAATGTTAAAACACTAGGCACTAAAACAACTAAAACAACTTTTAAAAGAAAATAAAATTCTTCTCTAATACTAGGATTCGGGAAATCCTCATTAAATTTTGAAATCATTGAGGCAATGGTAATAATTAAAATGATTTTCATAAATTCACTTGGTTGAATGGTACCTAGACCTTTAATTTCATACCAACACGTGGCTTCATTAATCGTTGTACCAAAGAAAAATAATCCAATTAAAGATAAAATACCAATAACATATAAAAACCAGGATAGTCTATAGATGTGAGTATTACCGATTGTCATTACCATATAAGCTAAAATAAATCCAGCAATATACCATATTATTTGTTTAGAATATAAATCATTCATATAACTAGGTAAAATACTATTAGCCCCATATAAAGTAATAATACTTATGATAGCAAATATGATAATGGGAAGTAATATTGTTTTATCAATTTTATATTTTGAAATATTTTTCATATGCCTCACCAATAAATATAATACACTAACTTTAATAAATATACAATTAAAGTAAAAAAAGTTTTAAAAAAAAAGAATTTATAGTATAATATAAATAGGTGATAAAAATGATTTGGCAATATATAATAATAATTGTAGTTTTATTAATAATAGCTTTGGCCATTGTAAAGTCAAAGAAAAAGGATTTTAAATTAGAAGCCAATAAATTAGTAGAATATTTAGGCGGTAAAGGAAATATCATTAGCTATGAAGTAAACAATTCAAGATTTGTCGTTAATCTTCATAATATTGATTTGGTAAATAAAGAAGCCATTCAAAAAATGGGGGCCCAAGGTATTGTTGAAATTGATAATCAGTTAAAAATCATTTTTGGCGATGATTCTAAACAACTAAAAAAACATATTGATGAACTAAAATAGTTCATTTTTTTTAAAATAACGCCTTAATTCGACAAAAACCGACAAGGTAAAAATATATAATAATATCGGAGGCGGGAAGATGATAATAATTGATGATATTATTGTAGATTTTATTCATATGCTGGTGCCATTTTTAATATATTTATTTTATATTGCTTATAAGAAAAAAATAGATGATCGAGAAAATGATGTTATTATGATACTTACTATTTTTTCATCTTTATATATTATATTAAAATATAATCATCCAATATTTGAATATATTCCGATGTTTTTAGTTAATATTCCATTAATGGTATCATATGTTAAGAAAAATACTATTGCAATATTAATGTCATCAGTTGTTGCTATATTTTATTTAAATGATTTTTACCATAGTTTTTTGCCAGTAATATTAATTATGTATATTGTTTTTTATATTTTATATAAATGTTTGTTTAAAAAAATAAAAGTATCACTTTTTGCTGCTATATTTACTTGTATATATAGTGCTGTAATTACCATATTAGGACTTTTAAAATATAATGTAGATATTAGTTATTATTTTAAAATCATATTTGTGGGTATTGTTTTCTGGATAATAGTAGTAAATTTAATTATTTTGCTTTTAAAAGTAGAGGATATTTTAAAAATAAAAATTTCAGCTAATGATATTAAGTATGATAAGCAGTTAAAAACAACATTATTTCATATAACTCACGAGATAAAAAATCCTATTGCTGTTTGTAAAGGATATTTAGATATGATGGATCCAGCTAATATTAATCAAACTCAAAAATATATTCCAATTATTAAAGAAGAAATTTCTAAAACTTTAATTTTACTTGAAGATTTTTTATCGATGAATAGGGTAAAATTAAATAAAGATATATTAGATATTAATTATTTACTTAGTGATTTTTTAAAAAATTATAAGCCTTATTTTGAAGAAAATAAAATAAAAACTGATATTAATAT
This sequence comes from uncultured Bacilli bacterium, assembly GCA_947625215.1. Lineage (GTDB taxonomy): Bacteria > Bacillota_I > Bacilli_A > RF39 > UBA660 > Coprosoma. Next base: position 11,764 of record CANQNL010000029.1, read on the forward strand.
TACTGATGATGAAATATTTATAAATGGTGATTATAATAAACTTCATCAAGTTTTATTAAATGTTATTAAAAATAGTATAGAAGCTTTAAAAGAAAATCCAATGATAAAAATATGGACTAAACTAAAAAAAGATAAATTTTATATTTATATTGAAGATAATGGTAAAGGAATAACTAAAGATGTTTTAGATAAAATTGGTGAACCTTTTTTTACAACGAAAACTAATGGAACTGGTTTAGGAGTTTCTCTATCGAAAGAAATTGTTGAAGCTCACGATGGAAAAATGAAGTATGAATCTATACCTAATGAATATACCCGAGTTACTTTAACATTTCCTATATTAAAATACATTTAAAAACTAGCTTTTATGCTAGTTTTTAAGTTCTAAATAATATTCGGAGTTAAAACTGTGATTAGTTGTATCTAGTTTTAATAGAGTATCTGTGTCAATTAAGAAAAAACTATCTAATAAAATATTACTATGATCACTAGTAACTGGGTCATCCCAAGTTAAATCTAAATGAAGCCATTTATTATTTAAATAAACTAAATTCCAAATGTGATTATCATTAGAAATTTTATAGTTTTTAATATTTAAACTATCTAAAAATAATTTCATAGCATCACTATATCCACTACATAAAGCCATACCTTCAAGTAATGGGCCATTAGCTTTATGAGAGTTATATTTATGCGTTTTTTCATCACCTTGTTCAATTAAAGTAGCTCTTTCTTCATCATAAAGTGAATTATCAATTATATAATCGTGAAAAGCCCTAATTTTTTCTTCATCACTCATATCATCAGTAATAATTTTTCCTTTAATTTCTTCCATTTTGGCATTTATATTTTCTATATCTTCTTTAGTATATAGTTTATCTATTTTGATTATAACTTTGCCATAAGTATTAGTCGTAACATATAATTTTTGATAACTATTATATGGAGAAACCATATTATTAATAACTGATAATAAAACTTGATCTTCGGAAATAGTTTTTAAATCATCAGTACAATTTTTATATTCTTTTGAACAGTAAAATGTAAATGTTTCACTACCAGAGTTTAAAAAAGTAAAAATAACATTTTTAATATCTTGCTTATTTTTTACGTGAAAATTATCAGTAGTTTTAACAAATTCAAAATCGAAGTTAGTGGCATATTTATTATTATCTGGTTTATTAACTTTAGTATATTCAGTAGCTGTTGTCATTACAAAGGTAACAATTTCGGCTCGATAAAGAAAACATCCAACTAATAAGATAAGTAATATTAATGTTGAAAAGGGGAATTTATGTTTTCGCATTTGATATCACTCCTACTTTATTAAGATTATAGCATATTCTATTTAGATTTTAACATATACTTTCCATAAAATTCCGACAAAAAATAAAAAAAATCAAATTTATGACATTTGATTTACTTTTTTAGTTAATCTTGACTTTTCACGGGCACATTTATTTTTAGCCACTACATTTGCGCCTGCACCCTTGTCAATACGTTTAATAGCAACTTTTAAAGCTTCATTAGCAGCTTCTTTATCTTTACCAGCTACTGCTCTTTCGACATTTTTAATTGCAGTTTTCATACTAGCAAGGTAAGAATTGTTACGAATATGTTTTTTAACATTTACTTTAACTCTTTTTTTCGCATTTTTCATATTGGCCATAATTTCACCTCCAAGCCATACACATAGATACATTTTAACAAAAATTAAGGAAAAAAGCAATAAAAATAAGATTTTTTGGCAAAAATAGTTAATGGGTGATTAAAATGAGTCATAATATTGATTTAAAAGAATTTGAAATACGTACTGATTTAGCGATTGATGTTGCTACTGATAAATTAAATTCAAGGCAAATTGGTGATATTAAAGTTACTGATATTACCTTAAATGATGAAGAGGGAAAAACAATTAACAAAAAGGCTGGAACTTATATAACGATTGAATTTCCCGATATTACAGATTATGATAATGGTGAGCAAATAAAAACTATTTTTAGTGAAGAACTTTCAAAAATGCTTAATATTATTGGGATAAATGAGGAAAGTACTTGTTTAATTATTGGACTAGGAAATGAAAAAACTACTCCTGATGCTGTTGGACCTTTAGTTATTTCTGATGTTATAGTTACTAATCATTTATATGTATATGGACAGCTTGAAGATGGTTTTAGAAGAGTTTGGGCGATTTCACCTGGAGTAATGGGTGAAACCGGTATTGAAACTAGTGATTTAATTAAAGGTGTTGTCGATACTGTTAAACCAGATTTTATTATTACCGTTGATGCTTTAGCCAGCAGTTCTATTGAAAGAGTTAATAAAACAATTCAGATGACTGATGCGGGAATAAATCCAGGTAGTGGAGTAGGCAATAAAAGAAAAGAAATAAGCAAAGATACAGTTGGCGTGCCAGTTATCGCAATTGGTGTTCCAACCGTTGTCGATGCTGCTTCAATTGTTAGTGATACTATTCATTATATGTATAAACATTTTGCTTATAATAAAGAAAATATTAATAATCCGGCTCAAAAATTAAAAACTAGGGTTAATTATTTAAAGTATGATGTTAAACTTTTAGATGATGATAAGAAAAATTTGTTTGGTTTAGTAGGATCTTTAAATGATACAGAAATAAAATCATTAATATATGAAATATTAAATCCAATAGGTTATAATTTAATGGTTACGCCCAAAGAAGAAGATTTTATTGTTAAAAAAATATCTGAAGTTATAAGTAAAGGTATAAATAAAACATTACATAAAAATGTTGAAAATGGTTGAAAATACTTGCCAAAAACCTGGGGGGGGGGGGTATAATGTTTATATAGTAAACTAGGCAGGTAGATAAATATGAGTGAAAAGAAAAAAAGAAATGTAATTATATTCACGTTATGCACAGTCTTACTCCTTATGACTATCGGTTATGCCGCCTTTAACACCTTTTTAAATATAAATGGAACAACAAGTATAACCAGTAACTGGGATATAAGAATAACAAATATTACTAGTAAAGCTAAAGAAGGCGATGCTTATGATATTGAAGAGCCAAGTCACACAGATTTAGAAGCTACATTTAAAACAGGATTAAAAAGCCCAGGTGATTCTATTACTTATGATATAACCGTCGAAAATAAAGGTACTTTTAATGCTTATTTAGAAAAAATAACTATCAATAAAAAAGATAATCCAGCAATTATATTTGAATCAAGTGGTTTAAAGGAAAATGATGAACTAGAGCCAGATACATCAAAAATATTAACCATAAAAGTGACATATGATTCTGATATAACTGAAGACCCAGAAGATAAAAGTGCAGATTTTACAGTAGAACTTGATTTTGGACAAACTGTACCAATATTAGATGCAACACCTGAAATATCATATAAGTGTCCTGACACTTATACACAAAGTGGAACTGTAGGACCTGATATGAAATGTACGAAAACAGAATATATAAATGCCACTATTCCTACCGATAAATGTTTTGTTACCCAGGATGGAGAATTCGGAAAATATGTAGAATCAAGCTATGATTATAACTTTAATTTTACTTGTCCATCGGGGTATAGCTTGTGTAGTAAGGGAACGACAGCTGTTAATTATTGCTATAAAAATAATTATACTTTTGCAAAAGTTATTTGTCCATCCAATTATGTATATGTTCAAAATGGTGATGGTCCTTGGACAGGTACGTCATATACTTGTGGTCACTCCTCTGTTCCATCAGTAGGTTATTGTATAATGCGTTGTAATGTTAATTTATCGTGTCCAGATGGTAGTTCTCCCTTATATTATGGAGATAGAAATGCTCAGTGCCGAACTACTAAAACAACGGCTCCTCAGCAAGTAACTATTTATACTTGTCCAGATGGATATAGATTAGAAGATAAAAAATGTTATAAAGAATAACATAAAAATACAAACATAAAATTTAAAGAAAAATAATGCGAATTACACTTTTTCGCA
>CANQNL010000030.1 GCA_947625215.1 uncultured Bacilli bacterium
TAGTGGTATAAACATAAAATCTGAGGCTTTTTGTAAGAAAAATTATCCTATAACTTTGAAAAGAGAAAAAAATGGTTTATTAGGTGAACATGTGGAATCTAAAAGAAACAGAGTTGATACAATAAATTATATGGATGGTTCAAAATGGATGTTTAAGGACGAAAGGCTTACTTTTTGTTATGAATTAGAAATAGACTATGTATTACTTTGGAAAGATAAAAATGAATATAATCTTAAAGATAATGGACAAATTCTTAATATTTTAAATGATATGAAATGTAGTTATTATAAATCTGGAAATGAACTTTCAAAAAATTTAATGTATTTTGTAATTTAACACTCTTTGATGGAGTGTTATTATTTTGCATAAAAGTGCATATAATTTTAATTGAAATGGGGCAAAATTATTTAAAAAAAATATTTTTTGTGTAAATTATATAATTAGTCTTTTGGAATCCTTGACAAAATCCAAAAAATCAAGTATGATTAAAAGGTAAAAGGAGGAAAAAAGCATGTCAAATTTATTAAACGTTTTAGCACTTGCAGACACTACTCAATGTTATTTTGGAGATGGAGATCCAATTAATGTACCTACTGCAATTCCTAATGTAGTTAGTTTAATTATTAAATTAATCCAAGTTGTTGTTCCTATCCTATTAATTATTTGGGGTATGATTGACTTCGCTAAAGCAGTTGTCGGCGGTGACGAGGATAAGATTAAAGCTGGTCAAAAATTATTTATAAAGAGATTAATTGCTGGTGTTATCGTGTTCTTAGTCGTTACAATTGTAACCTTATTATTAAGCCTTGTTAGTAAGGTAACAGGTGAAAATTATGATGGTAGTGAAGGCGGACAAGGATGTATTGAAATGTTTATTAATGGCACTGGCACCACTGGTGGCGGAGCTGCATAATAAGATTGGAGTGAAATTAAATGCTAGAAGCACTTAATGTATTAGAGGGTGTACTAGGCGATACTACATTATGTAGTGGTGTTGAAGTACCGAATACTGTTTTTATCTTGTCTTCAACAATTATTAGGTTTATTAAAATAGTTGTTCCAGTATTATTGATTATCTGGGGTATGATTGATTTTGCTAAATCGATTATTGCTAAAAAAGAAGATGATATTAAAAAATATCAAAAAGCATTTGTTTCCAGACTTATTTCTGCAGTGGCTGTATTTTTAGTCGTTGTTATTGTTCAACTTCTTGTTGGTTTCTTATCTAGTGTTCAGACAGAAGGCGGTTCTGAAACGTCGGATACTTGGAGCTGTACTAAAAAGCTTATTAATGGCATAGATACTAATAATGATGTTACTGAAGACGATAATGATGATAATAGTATAGTAGAAGAAGAATAAAATCATTAAAAAGCATCAATAAGTGTTTATTGTTGCTTTTTTTTATGATATAATATATGTGTGAAAATACACCATAAAAGGAGCGGTTTGTATGAAAAATAATTTAATAAAAACATTTAGCATTAGTTTTTTAATGTTTTTAAGTGTGTTTTTATTCAATATAGATGGTGTGAAAGCAGATTATAATGCTGGATGTACATGCTATTATCATTATACATATGATGGAGTAATTGCAGAAGGCTATGGTGAACGTCAGCCATATAAAGCTACCCAATTAGTTGCTGTTCATTATACGGCGGATAGTGCTGATGTAGTATATTCGTGTACAGCTGGTGATAGTAAAAGAAATGACTTTTTAGACTCTAAGCTTGGTGAAAATGCTGATCCTATGGAATTAAGGAAAGCTTGTGGCGAAAATGATAATTCAATAGAACGCGGGGATCCATTTGAAGTAAATTCTGCCTATATTGCAGGCGAAAAATGTTCTTTAGAGGCTTGTAATAGTGTGCAAATGAAAGCTTGTAGTACTTGGGCTGGAGTTAAATTAGTTACTAAAGATCCTATGGTTTGTTTTAATGGCATTCATGATTTAACCGCAATCACACAGGAACAAAGCGAACAAATAGAAAATTCTGAAGATGCACCTTCTACCGCTCAGGACTTAGGAATTGCGGATATATTTGACAAAGATAAAAACAATGACATTGATGCAATTCATAAATGGGGGGAAACTGCAAAAGAAGATTATACGGCTGAAGATGTTGGAAATCCATGTTCATTCATAAATAAAACGGTAAAACAATATTTGAATTGGACTTTTTGGATAATAACTATAGTTGCAGTTGCAATTTTAATTATTATGACAATGATTAGTTTTGTTAAAGCGATTACTTCATCTGAAGATAAATTACGTGATGCTTTAAAACATTTAATTGTTAGAGTAATAGTGGTAGTTATAATTTTACTATTACCTATTCTAGTAAATTTCATTATAGATATCATCAACAATTCTGTAGGTATTGGAACTGTTAAAGTTGGCGGTGGTGGTGATGTTTATTGTGATTTTACCAAAGCTGGTACACCTGACTTTAAGTAATGAAATTATTAACTAGAAAATATGAAGTTAAAGGAGTGATACAATGGATATAATAATTAACATGTTAAGAACAGTATCTTTTTTCCTAGATGAAATTGTTTATTCTGCTATTCCTATTATGTATAAAATATTTTTATCGTTATCACAAATTGATTTATTAGCAGGAGGAGATAATCCTTTAAGAAGTTTGATAGATAGAGTTTATGTATTTTTAGGAATATTCATGTTATTTAAAGTAGCATTTTCTATGATACAATATTTAATAGATCCAAATTCATTTTCTGATAGTTCAAAAGGTTTTGGGCATCTAGTAACAAATATTTTAGTAGCTATGATTTTATTAGTTGTAGTCACTCCTGCATTTGAGTTCGCAATGAAATTACAGGGAGAAATTATTAGAAGTAATGCTATCGGCGAATTAATTTTAGGCGAGACAATTAATAGTGATGGTCAAGATTTAGAAACAGGTGTGGGCGATGATAGTTCGTCTAATGGCACTATTAATATGGAAAATATTGATGTAATGGCGACGGATTTACAATTCTTAGTTTTTGGAGCTTTCTTCCATATTGATTCTGATGTCATTCCTGAATGTAAAGGTAGTGAGGTTTTTGGCTCAGTAGCTATGGCAAAAGATAAAAGTGGAAATTGTTTAAGCACGTTGAAAGAAGCATTTATTAGCAGTGATAACGATATGTTAGCTGCTGAAGTAGGGTTAAATGATTTCTTTAAATATAATACAGATGAGGATGGCAACCAACGTACTGAATATGGTAAACATAGGAAATTTTCTCATTTTAGATCTTTATTATGGTGGAAAGAAGGAGGAGAATATGCTGTAAGTTATATGGCTTTAGTCTCTACCTTAGCTGGTGTCGTCATTGTAATTATGTTGGTATCATTCAGTTTAGACATTGCTGTCAGGGTATTTAAACTATGTTTATTACAAATGATAGCACCTATTGCTATAGTATCATATGCTGATCCGAAAGAATCAATGGCTGATAGTAGGCTGAGACGCTGGATAACGGAGTGCATATCTACATACCTGTCTTTATTTATAAGGCAAGCGATAATATTCTTAGCGATTGTACTTATTTCTGCTATTGCTAATACAGTTTTAGCTTCTGATTCCGAAGTTCAGCAGCAATTAAATAATTCTGATATATCTTTCTGGATTTATTTATTCTTGATTTTAGGAATATTCTTATTCGTTAAAGAAGTGCCTAAAATACTTGATAGAATATTTAAGATGAATGGAATATCTGGTGATTTAACAATCAATCCATTTAAAAAGAGTGAAGGTTTATCTAAAATAACTGGTGCTGCGGTAGGCCTTGCTGCTTCTGCTCCAGTCGCATTCAAAGCTCTTAAGGAAGGTAATCCTGCTTTCCAAAGTATTGCTGCTGCCACTGTATCTGGTATTAAAAACGGATGGCGTTCTGGCATGAAAAATGGTATGTATGGCAATACCAAAAGTGAAGTATACAAAGACATTACTGGTAATGAATATGTAAGATATAATTTAGCTACTTCAATTATGGGACTTGGTGGTAAAAGAAGAGAAAGAAAATTGGGAGCTGATGCTGATGAAGCTCAAAGACAATTAAATGAGTTAGATGATCAAATGACTAGCAATAGATATAATATGGATTTACATGGTAAAGCGTTATCTAATGCGGGTGTTAATTTGAATAATTTAGCTGATGAAAGAGCAAGACGTGAAGCTAGCATACTTGCAGGTCAAGGTGCAATTGCTCAGGCTGAAGCTGATGTAAATTTAGCTAGATCTAAAAGAAATGCTGCGGCAGCAGCTCTTGCTCAGGCTGAAAATGATTTAGAAAGAGCAAAAAGTGATTCTAACCCATTTGTTGCTAAGTTAAGAGAGGCTGAGGACGAACTTCAAAAAGCAGTTGCATACAATACTTCTCCAATAGCCCATGCAGGACCAAACATAGATGAAAAACCATTAAGAGATGCCGTTGCGGCTGCTAAGAAGAATGTTGACTTACAGGAAAAAGCACTTACAAATAGTGTCACTGCTGCTAAGAGAGAGCTAGAAACGCATGAAGGCGCACTTGAAACTGCAAATGTTAATTTAGGAACTATCAGGACGAATATTCAAAATGATACTTCTATCATTAATCACATTGATAGTTATGAACAATCAGTTAATGTTCATAGAGACATTGTTAATCGTACTACAAAACTTCAAAAAGACAAATCTCTTGTTGAAAATCAAAGAAGTCAAGAGAGAGCTCGTTCACATCTTGATGAGTCTCCTACTAAGAAAGTTAAGGCTGCACGAGAAAGGATTGCTTCTGGAAGTGCTATAAATTCTGTTAATACAACTATTAGTAGTGGTACACCACATGCTAGTGGACCTAATAATATGAGTCCTGGCGGCCCATCTAGTGGCAACCATTATAATAGTAATAGCGAATAGTTAAGAAAGGGGTAGAATATGAATTATTTAATACCAGCAGGATCTAAAAAACAATTATTGATATTCGGAATGTTTAAACCCTATGAATTTGTCATATTTGGTGTAGGGCTATCGGTAAGCATTTTACTAATGTTTATCTTTAGCCCAACCAGCTTTGTTATGGCAATGATAGATTTAGCTCCAGGGGTAATATCAGGATTTTTGGTTTTACCAATACCGAATTATCATAATACTTTAACGGTGCTTAAGGAAATGTATATTTTCTATACAAGCAGGCAGAAATTTGTTTGGAAAGGATGGTGTGTGAAAGATGTCTACGGAACAGAAACAAGCAAAACCCAAAAGAGGAAAGTACAGTAATGATTTTATTCCCATTAAAAATATTTCTAATGGAATGATTACATTAGATACTAATGAAAAAGTTACAGGAGTAAAAATATTTCCTCGAAATATATTCATTTTAGAAGAAGATTCAGTTTATACAATTTTAAATAATTTAACCAATGTTTACAATCTTATCGATTATGAATTTTGGATAATTGCTGCTGATAGACCTGTTGATATAACAGCTTATCTATCACAACTACAATTGCTTTATAATTCACAAACTAATCCTATTAAAAGAAAATTAATCATGGATGATATTAACAAAGCTAATATGTTTACTAAAAACAACGTTGTTGATACAGAATTTTTCTTGCTATTTAAGGAAAGAGATATGGAAAAAATTACTAAGAGAATTAGAACTTTAATGCAAAGTTTTGCGAATGCAGGACTTCAGGCTAAACAAACTTCTAATGAAGATTTAAGAGTTATTTTAGATAACTTCTTAAATGGTGGACAAACTACTTCATTTGGGACGGTGATTGGGTAATGGATATTAAAACTCAAATAGCGCCTAAAGGCTTAGAATTTAAACCAAGCAGTTTTATTGTTTCTGATAAATATGCAACAATTTTAACTGTAATCTCTTATCCTAAATATATTAACCCAGGGTATTTAGCAAGTTTAACAAGTATGGCTGGAATTAAAATGGTTATAAAACATATTCCAATGCCTTTTGATGTAATTAGTAAATTAATTAATAAAGAAATTGCTGATTTAAAAGCAAAATATCAAGAAGAACATGATGTTACAATTCAAGAAAAAATAAGACAGGATTATGAATCATTAGAACAATTTATTAAACAATTAGCGGCATCACAAGCTAAAATATACGATTTTCAATTACATATCATGATTACTGCTGATTCGCAAGATGAACTAACATCAAAAAGACTACAAGTCAAAAGTTATATTGAAGCTATGGATATGCGTGCTATTCCACTTCGTTTTGAACAAGAAAAGGTATTAAAATCAATATTACCAATTTTCCCTAAACAAGATATAGAAGATAGAATTGGTACACCAATTCCATCTCCAACAATTGCGGCAACTTATCCATTTATCTTTGATAGTATCAAAGATCCAGGATTAGCTACATTACTTGGTGTAGATTTCTCTGGTGGAGTAGTATTATTTAATCAATTTTTATTCCAAACTCAAAAAGAGCCTGATAGAAATAATGCTAATATGATTATTTTAGGTACTTCAGGTTCAGGTAAATCAACAGCAGCTAAATTAATGATTAGGAATCATATTCGAAATGGTCATCAATTAGTTATAATTGACCCAGAAGGCGAACTTGAAGAAATGACAAAATTATATGGTGGCGATTATATCGAACTTGGTAAAGGTGGAGATTTCGGTATGATTAACCCATTAGAAATTGTTGTTGATGCTGATGAAGAGGAATTAAAACAAGGATTAGGTTCTGCTGTTTTAACTAGAACTTTACAAACGATTAAAGCATTTATGAAATATTATGATCCTTCAATTACTGAAGATGTTTTAAACATCTTTAGTGAAGTTGCCCAAGAAACTTATAGACGTTTTAATATTAGTTTTGATTCTGATTTTAGCAAATTCTCTTCTGAGGATTATCCAACATTTAGAGATGTTTATGCCACTGTAAGGGGTAAAATTACAGCTATACCAGAGCAAACTAGGGAAAAAGCTATATTAGAACAATTAGAATTAAAATTAAGACCACTTACTAAAGAATTAAAATATTATTTTGATGGTAAAACAACAATTACACCAAAAAGTAATTTTATAGTATTTAATATTAAAGAATTAATGAATGCAGATACAAACATTAGAAATGCTTTATTCTTTAATACATTAAAGTTTTCATGGAGTTTAACATTAAATCCTAATGTTAACACTGTATTAATGGTTGATGAAGCTCATGTATTATTAAGTGGAAATAATACGTTAGGTGCGGATTTCTTAGCGCAAGTTCAAAGACGTGCCAGAAAATATAATACAGGAACAATTATAATTACTCAACAACCAACAGACTTTAGTGATCAAGCAATTATTACACAAGGAAAAGCAATTTTTGATAATGCATCATATTATTTAATTATGCAGCTAAGAAAACAAGCAGTTGATGATTTATCAAAATTAATCGACTTAAATGATAATGAGAAAAACTCAATAAAGAGTTTCAATCAAGGAGAGGCTCTATTTGTCTGCGGACGAAAAAGAATGCAGATTAATGTCGTTGTAACCGAACAAGAATTAGATTCATTCGGAAGTGGTGGCGGACTATAGTAAATAGGTGGTGATTTTATGGCGGTGCCGGTTGTAGCTGCAGTAGCTAATGGAGCTAAAAAAGCTGCTAAGGTAGCAGCAAAAATTAAATACGCTGGCGCTTACGCCAGACAAAAAATAAATCAATATCAAGAACAAAAGAAAAGTGTAGAAGAACAAGAACGTGCAAAAAGGAGAAGATTTTTTCTTATGTTTGGAGTTCCTATTATCGCTGTTATTACAATCTTATTGTTTTTGTTAGTCGTTATTTGTGTTATATATAATTATCCGAGACTTGTAGTTGAAAGTTTGTTTAATTATCAAGATAATGCATTTCAAGGTGCGAGTAATGCTGGTGGGATAAATAGTGCATATGGCGCAACAGGAATGGGCAGTACCAGTTATGATAGTTCATGGGAATCACTTTACTTTAAACAATGTGGAGAGGCATGGAGTGATGAGACATTCTCTGCTAGTGGTGGGTCAGTATGTTCTGCTGGATGCGGACTTATTGCAATAACACATGTAATTGATTTATTAACTGGTAATGCCTATACTCCTAGTGAAATAAATGCAATGTTAAAAGAGTACTATAATGGTAACACTTCTGCTTATGCTCCAGGTGGTTCAATAGTGGGAAAACTTGTTGAGTTTGCTACTGGTAAGTTTGAATTAAAGTCTACTCATTATGATAGTGGAGCAGAAGCAGTAGCTGATATGGCATCAGGAGGTAATAAAGTTATTATTTGTTCAGATAATGGCAGTGGAAGTAATTTTATTGCTGCTGATGGTAGTATGTATTCTGGGAATCATGTTATCATGGCATATAGAACAGATGGTAATAATGTATGGGTAAAAGATTCAGGCCGTGGTGGCAATGCCGTAAAATATACAGTAGAACAATTTAGTAAAATTAATTATGTTGGTTTTTATGTAGTTAGTAATTAAATGGGGTGGAGACATGAAAAAATATTATTTTTTCGGAATAATTATTTTAGCAATAGTTATTTTAGTAATAGTTTTTACTATTACTGCAAATAAAAAAGAAGAAATACCTAGAATAAAAGAAGAGGAAATTGCTGTTGATGTTGAAACTCTAAATAAGACTACTATGGAAAATACCGCTTCTGCCTTTTTTCAAAGTTATTTTAATTATAATAGTGAGGCTATTAAAAATAAATCTTGGCAAAATTCAGTTACCAGGTATGTTGATATAGAATCATTAATACCTAAAAATAATGAATTATATAATAGACTATATGATAAGGATTGGCAATTAATAGCTATGTTAAATGATAATGTATATGGTGAATTAGTTTCTTATGAAATAGTATCATCATCTAAAAATCAATTAATTGCCAATGTTATCACCAAAAAAAATGGTGATGATGACCCTGAATCACCTTATTTCCAAATGATTCAAACAATTAAAACAAATTATACTATAAAATTTACAAGTAATTATAAAGTTTATTATTTAAATCATGGTGAAGATATAATTCTAGATGCTGGTATGAATTACGCAAACAGATAAGAAGGTGCGATAATGAAGAAGTTACTATTGTTTTGCTGTATATTTTTATTAACAGGATGTACAGTTAATTATAATTTAGTTATTGATAAAGATAAAGCAACTGAAAATATACAAATTATTGTACCTAACGAAGCCTTAACAGATGAGGCTAAAGAATTATTACAAACAAGTAAGAATTCAGTATTTTTAGACAAAAAAGTCTTTTATGAAAATGATCATAAAGAACAAAATGATTCACAATATTTGAATTATAAATATGTTTATAATTTACATGATTTTAAAAATACAAAATTTTTAAATTGGTGTTATAATGATTATAAAGTTTCGTATAAAAAAAATATATTTACTTTAAGTACTGAAGGGCCGTTTAATTGTTTAAATCATTATGGGACAAATAAAATAGATAAAGCTGAGATAGTTATTAAAACAAGATATAAAGTTATTAGTGATAATGCCGACGAAATTATAAACAATAATTATTTTTGGTATATTGATTCTGATAATTATACAAATAAGCCAATTAATATAGAAATAGATATTAATAAGTTAAATGATGCCAAAAGTTTGAGTGAATATTCTGAAGAAATTATAGAGAATTATGCTTCTAAGAAATTATTAGTACTTTGCAGCGCAATTATACTAATAGGCATTTGTATTTGGCTGTTTATAAAATATAAATTTAATAAGAACAATAGAATTTAAAAAGGTGGTGTAATAAATGAAGAAATTATTAATTTTAGTAGGTTTATTAATCTTGACTACAGGATGTGAAATTAATTATAATTTAGAAATAGGTGAAGATGGAGTAGTGGAAACAACATCTTTAGTTTCTAGTTATGCTGATGATGACGATTATGTTGATCAAAATAGCGAAATGTATGATATTTATGTAAATAAACCTATACCCGTGTTTAAGGATAATACTGTTAAAAATGATAATAAAAAAGAATCTGGGATAAAATATTATACCACAAAAGATTTGGCTACTGATGATGAATTAGGAATTGAATTAAGCACTGAATTTGATTATAGTAGTGCTATAAATTCTAAGTTAGCTAATTATGTATATGATGATTTTTCTGTTAAGAAAAATAATAACTTAATTTCTGTAGCTGCATCAAAAATTGGATATGATATATTTAAAGAATATCCAACAATAAAAAAAATTAATGTTAATGTAAAAACACCATATACAGTAGTAGATAATAATGCTGATAAAGTAAAAGATGATGTTTACACTTGGACTCTTAAAAAAAGTAATTATAAAGAAAAAGATATTTCAATTACTATGGATACAACACAAGTGATTGAAAAAAGTAAGGGATTATCTGGTGGTGTTATTGCCGGAATAGTAATTTTAGTAATTATAGTTGTTTTAGGTATTGGTATTACAATATATATAGCAATGAGATATAGACAAAATAGTCAATTTTAGCAGTTAAGGTGGTGATTAAATGCGAAAAATTAGAAAATTTATTTCTAAAAATTTTAATAAATTATTATTAATTTTATTAGGATGTTCTTTGTTGTTTGCGCATTTAGCACCTGCTTATGCTAGATATATGGATAGAACTACAGAGGGAAATAAAAAAGAACAACAATTACTTAAAAAAATACAAATAATTCATGAAGCATTTCCACAGCAAACTGATGTAGCTGCATTATATGCGACTATTACCCATAGAGCATATTTAACTGACTATGTTAATGATGCTTATGATGCTAATTTTGATGAAGATAAATTCAGGGAAGAGTGGGCAGGATTTAAAAATAATGTGACTTCTGTTCCAACAAGTATTCCGTCTATAGTAACTAGTATGTTAATAGACCCAGTTAAATTAATTCAGTTATTTATGGATCTTTTAGGCTCTACTACAGAATGTTTATTTGAAAGTATGGACCCTTATGAACGTGATAAAAATGGGAATGTTGTAACTGATGAAAATGGGAAAGCTGTTCCAAATACAAGTAGTTTTGATTTGACTTGTATTATGGAAAAACTTATAGATAAACAAGTAACAGACCCAGAACATGATAGTGAAGATGATGTGTTAAATGCAATTAAACAGCCCCAATCTATCGATTTATTAACCGCAGCAACTATTGTTATGTTGGATTCAAGTGGTTGGTTTGGAAGTTATAGTGATGATAAATATCATGATGCTTTAGCTGGAACTGGTTTAGTTGGAAATTTAGTTAAAGATGATGACCATGTCGGAAAATTTTTTGCTTCTGTATTTAATGGAATGTTTTGTATGGCTGGTGCCGCAGCTGATATTGCTACAAACGGGCAAATTGTAAAATTGGCGGTTACTGGTTTTGATCCTACCAAAGCTTTTACAGAATATAGTGAGATGGGAACAGAAGAATATTTAAATACTGATAGACAAAAATTGAGTAGATATTATACTATGGCTAGAATTTGTGATAAAGGATATATTGGTGGAATATATCAAAGTGTTCAAAATTTAGAGGGAAAATCTGCTGAGGACACATATCAATTACAGAAAAACCAAATAGCTGATGAGATTATTGCTCTTGCACAGGAATTTAGAGGCAAAGGCGGTATTAATAATTGTATTGTTGCTCCAGGTATGTCAGGTGCTTCGGATGGTTGGAAACAATGGGATCCTACATGGAGTTCTAATCAACTAGGAAGCTCTAAAACAATTGGCTCTAGTGGATGTTTAGTTACATCTGTAGCAATGTTGATGGCTCGTTCAGGGACACAACTTACAAATGCCAGTACTTTTAATCCAGCTGTTTTAGTTGATACATTAAATAATAATGGAGGATTTTCCGGTAATGATTTTACTTGGACAGGCTATCAAAGTTTAGCGCCTAATTGGAGGGTAGGAGATTCTGTTTCAATATCTACTAGTGATAGTGCTACTTTAGCTAATAAAATACAAGAAGAACTTTCAACTCCAGCTGAAGGACAATATCAGAAATTTATTGTAGTACAAATATACCATGATGGCGGTTCTCAGCACTGGGTAGCTGTAACTGGAGCGCAAAATGGACAGCTTAGTATCCTTGACCCTAATAAAGACGGATATACTTTAGATGAAAATTATCCAGGCGCATGGGTTTCTAATTCATATAGAGTTATGTATGCAACTGATGTTCCATTTGGAAGCACTGGAAGTGCTTCTAATATCACAGCCGGTTCTACTACAGGAGCGGCAACCACCAATCCAGCAAGTGGTGTAATGCCAGGGGTAACAACATCTACAGCAAATTATTGTGTTGGTGGAGTTGCATCAGGCGATTTACTTTCATTTGTAGCATCACTTGAAGGTGCTGGGACTTGTAATTATAATGGTAGAGGTGAAGGCACTGGATATACAGCAGTCGATGAAAATGATGGCGCTGGTATTACAACAGCATTTGGTATTACTGAAAGATATGATGCAGGGGCAGCCGCTGATGTAGGTTATACTAACTTTGCTGCCGATTTACATAATGGATGTACTGATAAAACATTTATAGACCAAATGTATCCTAAAGTTATGGGTGGATTTGAACAAACGGTTAGAAATGATACAGCAGGATTAGGCTTATCTGAAGCTCAGATAGGGGTATTAACTAGTATAATTTATAATACTGGAGCTGCTGGATCATATAAAGATATATTAGATCGTATAAAAAGATATGGAGTAAATAGCTTTGAAGTATTTGATTGCATGAGAAGTTATGGTTGTAGTTGGACAGCAAGCGGAGTTGCTGATGGATTAGTACGAAGAAGAATGGCTGAGTATGAAGCATTAGTAACAGGTAATTTAAATGCTGCAAAACCAACAGAAACTTATGATTATTTCCAATCTATTGATACACCGGCGAAGCTAGAAGAATATAAAAGTACACATTGGCCTTCTAGTAGGACCGCTGCTTAAAAGGAGATTTTCTCCTTTTTCTTTACAAATAGTAAACAATTTCTAATTTTTTTTCGAAAATATTACTTTAGAGCATTATAAAACAAGGATTATTCATCCTTGTTTTTAACTAAGAATTTCTGCTTTACGTTAGCTTTTTTAAATAATTCTTGAAGTTCTTTAGAAAAATCTTCACTAAGATCTTTTATGTAATTGCATTGTAAAGAGCAATTATTTGAATTATAAGTAGTTTCGCAAGTGAATTTTCCATTTTTAACATTGTATGTTGCTCTTTCAATTATTTGGCATCTATTATTCGCATAATCCGTATTTGTATAGTCAATATCGAGTACATCATCACCATTATATTTAAATCTATATTGTTCACGGAAATCATCAGCATTTACTTGAACCTCTTTGGTGTATTTATTTATGCTTGGGGTATAAGCAATTTGAATGTTTGATGTTTTAGTTCCTTCGGTAATTGTATCTTTTTTATTCCATACTCCATTGGTTTCTTTAAAGTTTTGTTCTTTTAAATATTTTTTAAAGTTATTTTCACTTGTGGTTCTAAGAAAATATGAGGAAATAAAATATAAAATTATTAAGATAACTCCAATAATTACAATCCACTGAATTGTTTTTATAATAAATGCACTTTTGTTTTCATCTTCCATAAGACTCACCTCTATTTTAATTATATCAAGTGTTATAATTTTATGCAATAACAATAATAAAAATAATATATAATTTAATTGACTGAAAAAAAAATAATCGATATAATATTAATATAGGAGGCTAACTAATATGAAAGATTTAAGCGCAGAAGATAAAAGAAGATTAATTATAGGTGCGGTTGTGACTATTAGTATAATAGTTGTAGCGATAGTTTTAAAATTAACTATTTTTGGAGAAGGGGCTAAAGATAATTATGTTATTGTTGGTAATTATTTGATTTTACAAGAAACTAGAAATGGTTGGAAACAAATAAATGATTTTAATGATGAACTTGCTAATAAAAAATATACAATTATGAACGGAAACACCAATGAGACAAATATTACTTTACAAAAAGCTCCAAATAATGAATGGTATTTCTTAGATAATAATTTTAATCAAGTAAAAATGGATGATTTTAGAATAGCGACTCACAATTTAAATATTAATTTAGGTAATTTTGAAAGAGAAATAGGGAAGGATAAATATATTAATAGTTATTTAGCCAAGAATAAAATAGAAAAGCCAGATACTTATAGTGTTAATAAAATAAAATTTGATTTTGATAATGATGGAACAGATGAAAATATATATACATTATCTAATTTTAGTTTAGAATCTACAAATTATGATCAAAAGTCATTTATATTAATGGAAAGAAATGGCAAAACAACATTAATTGAAGAATCTGATGAAGAACCATATATGGTTATGGAAATATTGGATATAGATAATGATAATAATTATGAAATGATAGTATCAAAAGGAGTTTTAGATGTTCCTACATTTGATAGTTGTTATTTAATATATAAATTTGAAAATGAAAAATGGACATTAGAAAAAGATTGTAAATAGAAATTACAATCTTTTAGTTTTAACGTTAACCATATCTATATCATCACTATTTAAACTATCAAAGTTATGATTAGCAATATTTTCTAGATCTTCAATTGATAAAGAACTTAGATAATCTTGTGTATCTGCATAAGCAATTTCGTTATTGCATGCACATCCAGCCATAGAAGAAAGAACACCAGTCATGGTTACTCCTAAAAGACCACCTGCTGCAGATACAGCTGAAGGTACATATGCATCTTCGCCATCTCCATAATACTGCCATATAACAGCATTAGAAGTTCGAAATGCAAAAGTTGCACCACAAGCTAATGTGGTCATAAAAAATGGCAGTGGTTTAAACATAATATTTTCCCCCCCCTTTAATTAATGGTAGTGTGCAAAGTTTTTAATGACTTT
>CANQNL010000031.1 GCA_947625215.1 uncultured Bacilli bacterium
TCAAATATAGAAAAATGTGGAACAGTATCTCTAATGAGATCAAATTACGAAATATGTACATCTACAATATGGATGATGCAATCAAACTGGTATTGGACTTTAACTCCTCATTCCAGAAATACTAGATGGGTTATATTTATTGATACTGTTGGTAACTATAGATCTAGTATGTATCAAGTTGATAATGAAGGCTCTGTTGTCCCAGTAGTCTACTTAAAACCAGATGTCGAACTTGAAGGAAAAGGAACGCAAGGTGAACCATATACAATAACAAATTATGTAGAATAAATTATAAAAAGCCAGATTTCAATATTTGGTTTTGTTCAATAATTGATATGTTATTCTATTAAAGATTAAAAGTTTAATTTAAACTTTTTTTCTTTGGCAATTTTTACCTAGCTAGGACATATACTTAACTGGTGATGCTATAGTGTTTTTTAAAAATGTTCATAGCCGAATGAAAATAGTTTTAGTTATAATTGTTGTTATATTTATTGTTATAATTGGCAAAGTATTTTATATTCAAGTTATTGATTATGATAAATTAAATGAATATGCATCTAATTTATGGAGCCGAAATTTACCAGTAAAAGCTGATAGGGGACTTATATATGATAGAGATGGGGGAATTTTAGCTGATAATATTACAACGACATCTTTAGTAGTAATACCAAATCAAATAAAAGATAAAGAAACTGTAACTAAAAAACTTGCTGATATTTTAGGTGTAACTTATGATGAAATGTATAAACATATAAATAAAAAAACATCCATTGAAAGAGTTCATCCAGAGGGAAGAAGACTATCTTATGAAGTAGCTGACCAAATTAGAAATTTAAAATTAGATGGGGTGTATTTAGTAAAAGAGTCTCAACGTTATTATCCTTTTGATACATATATGTCACATACTTTAGGTTATGTGGGTATAGATAATCAAGGACTTAGTGGTCTTGAACTTATGTATGATAAATATTTAACTGGGAAAGATGGCGCTATTAAATATTTTAGTGATGCTAAAGGAAATAAGTTAAATTTAAGTGAAGTCTATGAAAAACCACAAGATGGTATGAATTTAACATTGACAATTAATTCTGACATTCAAGCTTCTATTGAAAGAGAATTAGATAATGCAGTGACTAAATATAAACCAGATATGGTTATTGGATTAGCAATGGATCCAAATAGTGGAGAAATATTAGGAATATCATCAAGACCTAATTTTTCTTCAAACAATTATCAGAAATATACCACCGAAGAGATAAATCGTAATTTACCAATATGGGCTACATATGAACCAGGAAGTACCTTTAAAATAATTACTTTGGCGGCAGCTTTAGAAGAAGGTAAAGTAGATTTGGAAAAAGATACTTATATTGATAGAGGCGGTATTAGAGTTGAGAATGCCACCTTACATTGTTGGAAACACGGCGGTCACGGTAAGGAAACTTTCTTAGAAGTTGTTGAAAACTCTTGTAATCCAGGATTTGTTGTTTTAGGACAAAGACTAGGTAAAGAAACACTTTTTAAATATATTCATAATTTTGGATTTGGTTCTAAAACTGGAGTTGATTTAAATGGTGAAAGTACAGGAATTATTTTTAATTTAAATAATGTAGGACCAGTTGAATTAGCAACTACAGCCTTTGGCCAGGGAGTTTCAGTTACTCCAATTCAACAAGTTACGGCAGTTTCGGCAGCCATTAATGGTGGCATTTTATATAAGCCATATATTGTTAAAAGCATTAATGAACCCGAAACTAATAGCGTAATTAAAGAAAATAAAAAAACCGTTATTCGCAAAGTAATTAGTAAAAATACTAGTGATAAAGTTAAGTATGCTCTTGAAAGTGTTGTTTCAAATGGAACAGGTAGAACCGCTTATATTGATGGTTACCGTGTTGGTGGAAAAACAGGAACTGCGCAAAAAGTTAAAGATGGTCATTACCTAGACAATAATTATATTTTATCATTTATCGGTTTTTTACCGGCCGATAATCCACAAATTGTCGTTTATTTTGCTATTGATAATCCCAAAGGTGTTCAACAATTTGGCGGTGTAATAGCCGGACCACCAGCTAAAGCAATTTTAACTGATGCAATTAAAGCTTTAAATATTAAAAAACCAAATGGTGGTATGGAAAAAGAATATCAATATTATGATAAAAGATATAAAACCGTTCCTGATGTTACCGGAATGGATAAAGAAGGGATAAGCACCGCCTTAAAAGATTTTAAAGTAGATTATCAAGGTAGTGGCGCTAAAGCATCATATCAATCACCAAAAGCTGGTTCTAGAATTTATGAGGGTGAAACAGTAAGAGTTTTTATGGAATAAAGGGGGGATTATAATGATTACACAAAGTATTATGGCTATTATGATCGGTTTTATCTTTGCCTTTGTTTTAGCAATTATTTTAATCCCCATTTTAAGAAAAATGCACGCTGGTCAAAATATAAGTGTCTACCTTGAAAAAAGTCATAAAAAAAAGCAGGGTACACCGACAATGGGCGGACTTATATTTATTTTATCTACCTTAATAATTGTTTTGCTTTTAATTGTTTTTAATAAAATACATTTTAGTTATACCTTACTTATCCTTTTATTTACATTTTTTGGTTATGCTTTAATTGGCCTTGCAGATGATTATTTGATTATAAAAAAACATAACAATAAAGGTTTAAGTCAGACATCAAAATTATTACTTCAAACTTTTATTGCGATTATATTTTTTTACCTATTTATGAAAGGTGGTAATGAACCTTTAATATGGATTCATTCTTTAAATATTAAATTAAATATTGGTTTTTTCTATGGCCTATTTATTCTGCTTGTTTTAGTGGCTACTAGTAATGCCGTTAATTTAACTGATGGACTAGATGGCCTTGCTACAGGATTATCAATTATTGCTTTTATAACTTTTGGTATAATATCAGCCAGTTCAGGCTGGCTTGATGGGTATGAAGATATTACTGTTTTAGCTTTTGTAATTGTCGGAAGTTTATTAGCCTTTTTGCTTTTTAACTATAATCCAGCCAAAGTATTTATGGGTGATACTGGATCACTATCTTTAGGTGCTACTATAGGCGCATATGCAATTATGACTAGACACGAAGTATTATTAGTTTTAATTGGGCTTGTCTTCGTGCTTGAAACTCTCAGTTGTATTATCCAAATTGTTTATTATAAACTTACCCATAAAAGGTTTTTCCCAATGACTCCAATTCATCATACTTTTGAAAAAATGGGAATGAAAGAAAAAACTATTGTTAAGCTATTTTGGCTAGTGGGTCTTTTAGCGTCTTTTATCGCTCTTTTCTATGGGGTGGTATTATGAAAAAAATGAATATAACTTTAATTGTTTCAGTAATTTTACTTTCTTTATTTGGCCTTTTAATGGTTTACTCATCATCTTATGTGTGGGCTGATTATAAATTTGATGATCCTTTTAAATATGTCAAAAATCAGGGAATATTTCTTTTATTAGGTCTTATTTTAATGTTTTTAGTAAGTAAATTTAACTTTGAAAATTATTATAAATATGGAAATAAAATATTTATCATCTGTTTTATCTTATTAATTTTAGTTTTATTTATTGGAACGGAAAGAAATGGTAGTAAAAGTTGGTTTGGTTTTGGCTCATTTGGTATCCAGCCGAGTGAATTTATGAAACTAGCTATGATTATTTTTACCAGTAAATATTTATATAATAACCGAAAGGATATTAATAACATAAAAAAAGGTGTTATTCCAATTTTAGGTCTTACTTTATTAGTTTTTGGCCTTATTATGCTTCAGCCAGATTTTGGAACAGGAGTAATTCTCGTTATGGGCGTTATTGGTTTATTATTTGTAGGTGGAGTTAATCTTAAATTTTTCCTAAAAGTTGGTTTTCTTGGAATAGGGGGGATCGTAGCTTTAATTTTAGCAGCGCCATATAGACTTAAACGTATTTTGTCATTTCTAAATCCGTGGTCGGATCCTTTAGGTAGTGGCTTTCAAATAATTCAGTCATTATATGCAATAGGACCTGGAGGATTATTAGGCTTTGGCCTAGGAGGATCTAGACAAAAACACTTTTATTTACCGGAACCACAAACAGACTTTATTTTTTCAATTATTAGTGAAGAATTTGGCTTTTTAGGTATTTTAATAGTTTCAATATTATTTATATTAATAATTGCTTCAGGAATAAAAATTGCTTTAAAATGCGAAAATTTATTTGGCAAGTATTTAGTATTTGGAATTATTTTTCAGCTTGGATTTCAAGCTTTACTTAATTTAATGGTAGTGGTAGGCCTAATTCCAGTTACTGGTGTAACTTTACCATTTTTATCTTATGGTGGTTCTAGCTTGATGATTACTTTAGTCGGAATCGGAATTATTTTAAATGTATCAAGGCATCAAAAATGAGGCCTTTTTATGTATAAAATAGTAAATATAGTTAAAAAAATTAAAAATACCAAACTTACAAATTTAAAATAAAAAATTAATAAAATTCACGATTTGAAATATAAAAAAATGCAAAAAACCAAAATTGTCTAGAGAAATTTTAATTTTTTGTAATTTTTTTTGTGCAAATTTACCAAATTTATCATTTGAACTTTTTAATATGTTCTTGTATATTATGGGCGAAAGGAGGGAAGCTATGTTGAATCAGACTGTTTTAGTGGGCCGAATTGCGAACGAACCTGAATTATATGAAACAGAAAGTGGAAAAAAACTTTCACGAATTACTTTAGCCGTTCCTAGAGCCTATAAAAATATGAATGGTGAATATGATACCGATTTTATAGGCTGCAAATTGTGGCAAGGCGTTGCTCAAAACACAACTGATTACTGCAAAAAAGGTGATTTAGTTGGTGTTAAAGGGCACATTCAAACTGATCGCTATCAAACTGAAGATGGCGAACGATTTATAACTGAAGTAGTAGCTGAAAAAGTTACTTTTTTATCAAGTGCTGGTAAATCTGCTACGGCATAATTATTCTCCTATTATCTGGGATTATGACTTTATATTTACCTGTATTTATTATAAATATTAATTTACCTTTCTATTACATAATCCCAGAAAATATTGTAAGTCTTTTAAATATATAAAAAGCAAGATATATCATTTCTTGCTTTTAAATTCGTCATAAAATATTTTGTCAGGTTTAGTTTTTAAAATATCAGCAATTTTTACAGCCATTTCATATGAAAGTCGGCGTTTATTATTTTCAATTTGCCAGTAAAAAGGCTTACTGATATGAAGTTTATCGGCCATATCTTTGCACGTATATTTCTTTTTCTTTCTTAAACTTTTTAATTCGACCATATATGACCTCCTTGGTTTTATATACTATTATTATACATTAACTACAAGTTAAAATCAATATAAAATATAACTTTTAGTTAATTCTTTTATAAACAAGTTAGCTTACTGTTATAATAATGTTAACGAGAGGATAACGGTGATATGATGAGCCAAATTGATACACAATTAATAAAACAGGCAAGAAAATCAAAAGGAATGTCACAAGATCAATTAGCAAATAAAATTGGCGTTTCAAAGGTTGCCATCTGTTGGTATGAAAATGGTGATAGAACTCCAACTTTACAACATTTTTTAGAACTGGCTGATATTTTAGATTTATCACTTGATGCTCTTGCAGGTAGAGAGGCTAGCGTAGTTGCCGAAGATGAAGTAAATTATAAAGTAAGACTTCCAAAAAGAGATTTAGAAATATTAGGAGAAATTAAAAAATATAAAAAACTTTACAAAAATTTATATAATGACCCAGAAAGAACAATGAAACTAATAGACAAAAGAATGAAATAGTATCAAAATACTATTTTTTTTGATATAATTACTATAGAGAGCTGGTGAAATATGAATAATATATTAGATATTATTAAGAAAAAAAGCTTAGGTGAAGAACTTACAAAAGCCGAACTTGATTATGCTGTTATGGGGTTTGTAAATGGTGAAATTCCTGATTATCAGATGAGTTCACTTTTAATGGCTATCTGTTTAAAAGGAATGACTGATAAAGAAGTTATAGATTTAACTGATATTATGCTCCATAGTGGTGAAGTATTAGAACTTGGCTTTGATAGTGTTGATAAACATTCAACTGGTGGCGTTGGCGATAAAACGACTATTGTGCTTGCTCCACTTATTGCTTCATTAGGGGTGAAAATTGCTAAAATGAGTGGCCGCGCTCTTGGCCATACTGGCGGAACAATTGATAAATTGGAAGCTATTAGTGGTTTTAAAACAAGTATTAGTTTAGAAAAGTTAAAAAATCAAGTTGAAGATATTGGGGTAGCTATAGTTGGTCAAATGGGTAACTTATGTCCTGCTGATAAAAAATTATATGCCCTAAGGGATGTGACAGGTACTGTCGCATCCATTCCACTTATTGCTTCAAGTATAATGAGTAAGAAGCTAGCAAGCGGGGCGTCTAAAATTGTTATTGATTTAAAAGTAGGTAGTGGCGCTTTAATGACAAATATGGAAGATGCCAAAGAACTAGCTAGATTAATGGTAAAAATTGGACAGTTAAATGGTAAAGAAACAATATGCGTTTTAACCAATATGGATGAACCTTTAGGTAATGCCATTGGTAATGCTTTAGAAGTTATAGAAAGTATTAACACGCTAAAAGGAAATGGTCCAGATGATTTAAATGATTTAGTAATAAATTTAGGAGCCCTTATGTTATCTTTAGAAAAAGAAATACCTACAGAAGAAGCTATTGAATATGTAGAAAATGCCCTTAAGACAGGAGCTGGTTATGAAAAACTAGAAGAGATGGTTAAGTATCAGGGCGGGGACATTCAAAATATTCCTGTTTCTGCTAGAAAATTAGATATTAAATCACCTAAAGCAGGCTATATTAAACATATTGATGCCTTAAAAATAGGAGAGCTTGCGCGTAGATTAGGAGCAGGCAGACTGACCAAAGATGATGTCATAGATCCAACCGTAGGTTTTATCTTACACAAAAAAGTTGGTGATAAAGTAGAAGCAAACGAAAATTTAATTACCGTATATTTTAATGAAAAAAATCTTTCATTATCAGATATTTTAGATTGTTTTGAATTTAGTGATAGTGAAATAGAAAAACCAGAATTAATTTATGAAATTATTGGAAAGGAAACTATATGAAAGAAAGATTAAAAAAATTACTGGAAAACAGTTATTCTCCAGTTTACAATTATGCTGTAGCATCTATAGTTGAATGTAAGGATGGAGCTACTTTTGATGGCGTAAATATTGAAACATCTTCGCCAAGTGCGGGAATATGTGCAGAAAGAAATGCTTTATTTAGTGCTGTAGCTGCCGGCTATAAAAAAGGTGATATTAAAAATATTTATATTATGAATAAAACCAATAATGAATGTTATCCTTGTTTTATATGCCGTCAAGCTTTAAATGATTTTTGCGATAAAAACGTTAAGATAATTACTTATAACTATGATGGAACTAAGGAAAGCATAGTTACAATTGATCAGTTGTGTCCTTATCCATTTAGCGATGATGATTTAAAATAATATAGCCGTGGCTATATTTTTTTGTTATAATTAATTTGGGTGATAATATGGCTATTACAAAAACAAATTTTATTAATTATTCAAGATGTCCTAGATATGTTTCATTAGATGATATTAAAAAAGAAAAGCTTCAAAGTATGGTTACTTTAGAAGAGTACCGAAAAGAAGAGGAGGAAGAAATAATTAAAGAACTTTTAGGTGATATGTATGATGAGGATGGTAATGACTTAATCGATACTAAAAATGAACACTTAGAAGTTATGCTGCCATATTATAATATGGTAGAGATTTTAGCAGGTAATCTAGCGCCCAAATATTTTGATGGAACATTTAAATACTCAAAATCAACTAAAGAACAAGAAAGTTTTGATGCCATAATTGATGGCATCAGATATTTGTGCTATGTTGATATTTATAATGAAAATGATAAGGGCTTTAATATAATTGAAGCTAAGGCCACAACCACCAAAAAATATATCGATTTAGGTTGTAAGGTAGATGGCAATTTTAATTCAATATTTATGAAAGATGAAAAAGGTATATATAGATTATTAGAAGAATTAAATGTGAATATTGAAAATTATATGCCAAAGGAAAAATACGATTATAATAAAGCTAAGTTATTTGATAAATTTAGTAATGCCGGTCATTATGTATATGACCTTGCTGTTCAAAGATATATCATAGAAAAAGATCTAATTAGTCATAATGAAAAGTCTAAACTTAAAAATGTTAGATATTATTTAGCTGTTCTTAATCACGAATATGTATTTAATGGTAAATATGACTGTGGTGAACCCGTATACGAAACAGATGATAACGGTAATGAAATTGTTTCATTTATCGATTTAACGGATGTAACTAAAGACTATATGGATAAAATAGATTTAGATAGGAAAAGAGTAGCCGGTTATATTAATGATTTAAAAGCCGATGAGGTTCCTCTTGGGGTTTATTGCGAAATTAAAAAAATGACTAAATGCAAATACAGTAAAATCTGTTGGGCTAAATTACCAGCTAAAAATTCGATTATGGCTTATATCGATGGCCATCACGGTTTTAAAGATAAAGATGGTAATAAGTATGAAAGATTTGATTTAATAAACGATGGTTATGTTTCAATGTTAGATGTGCCTGAAGAAATGTTAAATAGAGAAAAAAACGTTATTCAAAGAAGAGCTTTAGAAAGTGGAAAACCTTTTATTAATAAAAATAAAATAATAGATGGCATTAAGCAAATCGAATATCCTATTTATCATTTAGATTTTGAAACGTTTCCTTGTCCACTTCCAAGATATAGAGGCGAAAAATGTTATACACAGTCAGTATTTCAATTTTCACTTCATATTGAGCACGCTCCGGGAGTGTGTGATAAAGAAAAAGACCATTATGGCTTTTTAGCTGGCGACCATTTAGATCATAGAGAAGAATTAGTTA
Organism: uncultured Bacilli bacterium; assembly: GCA_947625215.1. Lineage (GTDB taxonomy): Bacteria > Bacillota_I > Bacilli_A > RF39 > UBA660 > Coprosoma. The sequence continues at coordinate 8,975 of CANQNL010000031.1, forward strand.
AACTTATGTGTGAACTAATTGGTGATTCGGGAACAGTTTTAGTTTATAATGACTCTTTTGAAAAAACAAGAATTAAAGAGCTAGCTGATATTTTTCCAGAATATAAAAATAAACTAATGAAAATTAGAAGTATGATATTCGATTTAATGAATATTGTAAAAACAAAATCATCATTATATGAAGACCTTGGATATGATAAAGAAGAAGCAAAAATGTTTAATTACTATAACGCTTCAATGACGGGATCATTTTCGATAAAAAAAGTTTTACCAATATTTTCTAATTTGACTTATCAGGGTATGGAAATTGGAAATGGCGTTGAAGCATTAATAACTTATGCGAACTTTCCTAAAATGGATAAATTAGATTTTAAACATAAATACGAAAAGTTAGTAGAGTATTGTAAACAAGATACCTGGGCAATGTATTGTGTTTTAGAGGGCCTAAAAAAAGAAGTAGGTTTAAATATGCAACCTAACTAGGAAATTGCTGTTAAATAATGTCAAATTTTGTTTTATCCGTTGCACTTTTAAAATATATGTTATATTATCAATAATAGGAGAGTGATACTATATGTTATATCCTTCAATTGATAAATTATTAAATCAAGTGGGCTCTAAATACTTATTAGTAAATGTCGTAGCTAGAAGAGCGAAAGAAATGGAACAAAATAAACATTATCAATTAAGAGATGGCGACTATAAGTCATCAAAAAGAATCGGAAAAGCCCTTGAAGAAGTGGCTAACAATATGATTCATTTAAACAATGAAGAGGAATAACCTCTTTTTTTCTTGAAATAAAAACGAACATTTGTTATAATTAAAATGGTGAACTTAATGAAAATAGAGAAGATTAAAAAAAGTGGATTAAAATATAAAATAACCTTAGATAATGGGGAAATTATAAATACCTATGATGAAGTTATTTTGAAAAATAATTTATTATATGATAAGCATATCGATAGTGAACTTTTAAATAAAATTAATAATGATACAGTTTATTATGAAAGTTATAATAAAGCTATTAGAATGATTAGCCGAAGATTAAGAAGCGAAGCTGAAATTAGAGAATACTTAAAAAGAAATAAAGTACTAGATGAAGATATAAATAAAATAACCGATACTTTAAAAAGAATCGGCCTTATTAATGATTATAATTTTGCGAGGGCATACACTAATGATAAGATGAATTTATCTTTAGATGGGCCTCATAAAATTGCTAAAAATTTAGAAAAATATAAAGTGGATACTGATATTATTAATGAAATGATTAATAATATCGATAGTAATTTAGTGGAGGAACATTTAAATAAAATAGTAACTAAAAAAGTAAAAGCTAATACTAAATATTCAGAGTCTAGATTTAAACAAAAGCTTACACTTTATTTAATAAATTTAGGTTATGATAAATATGAAATCAATAAAGCTTTAAATAATGTTCATTTTGATAATGATAAAGTTTTAAAAGAAATGGATAAGATTTATAATAAATTATTTTTAAAATATACTGGTGATGAGTTAATTTACAAAGTTAAAAACAAATTATATTCTAAAGGTTATAAAACAGAAGAAATTAACGCATTTATTGAAAAGAAAAACAGTTTGTGAGAACTGTTTTTAATTTTCAGCTAAAGCTGATTTAACGGCGTCATTATATGATTTCTTAATATCATTATCCTTAATTTTTAATTTATATTTATTTCTAAGTTCTACTAAGGCTTTAGTTTGAAGAGTTGTATCGGCATTCATTTTTTCTTCTACTAACTTATCAATAATAGTATCTCTAACCGTTTTTAATTTAGGTTTATCTTTTTGATTAATACGATAAATAATATGATATCCATATTCAGATTTTACTGGGGTTTTTGTATATTTTTTATTTTTAAGTTCACTAGCAGCTTTCCAAAATTCATCAACAACTTCACCATAAGTAGCAGTTAATTTACCACCATTTTTAGCAGTACCTTTGTCATCAGAATTCTTTTTAGCAAGTTCTTCGAAGTCTTCACCATCATCTAATTGTTTAATTAATTTTTCAGCTTTTTCTTTGGCTTTCTTTTCAGCCGCTTCTTTTTCTTCATCAGTTGCATTCTCATCAACATCTGGAGAAATTAAAATATGTTTAACTTCGATATCTCCATAAATTTTGTCTTCATAATATTTTTCGATTTCAGCATCGCTGATTTGTTCTTTTACATAATTTTCGGTGGCTACTTGTTTTTTATATTCGATAATTAATGAATCTCTAAAAGCATCTTCGCTTTCAAATCCAGCAGTAGTTAGAGCTTCATTAAAGTCTTTACCATAACTTTCATATGATGATTTATATGATTCTAACTGAGAATCAGCATATGTTTCAGCATCTTCATCTGTTTCGATTTCTTTATTTAAAATAAATGTATCAATCATTGAAGTTAAAGTAACTTGACCACCTTGTTTTTTAAGTTCATCATATAAGTCATCAGCAGAAAATTTCTTACCATCGAGAGTTGCGATTACCTCTTCACCATTTTTTAGTTTTTGTACTTGTCCGCATCCTACTAACCCTAAAGTAATGACACAAACGCCCATTAATAAAAATATTTTTTTCATTTTTAATTCTTCCTTTCGTGATGTATGTCCAAATTTTCATACATATTTATAATAGCAAAATTCCTAATAAAAAACAACATTTTTTAAATAATTTTTATATAAGTACTCACACAAACTCAGGTTTTCCATAAAATAATGTGAAAAGATAAAAAGGAGGATGATTTATATGTGTAACACAGGCGTAAGCGCTGCAGCAATCGTTTTAGTATTATTTATTCTTTTAATAATCATACTTGGGGCTTACATTTAAGTCTCTAGAAGGAGGTAGCTATGGCTTGCAATAATGAAAATCCATGTGGTAATCCGTGTGGTGGAGCCCAAAGTAACAATAGCGGATATTTAATTATATTAGTATTATATATCTTAATTGCTATTTTACTAAGCTCTTGGTTTATTTACTAAGAAAAGAAGTCCGTAGACTTCTTTTGTCTTATATTAAATATTTATATAAGAAATATCCTAAAACTATAATGCCTAATATAAAAACTAAAATCATAAATTTGATAAAAAAGTTTTTGAAAAAGTGTTTTTTCTTATATTCTTTAGAATAAACTATTTTTAATTTAAAATGTTTTTTAATCTTTTTTTGCAGCTTTTTAAAATGAGGAAGCTCTTTTATTATATCTTCATTATGTTCATAAATATTGATAGTTACATCTTCTTCTTTGTTCATAATTAAAACTTTTAAAATATTTTGAACAATACCATCATAGTAGTTTTTAATGTTAATAACGTGAAGTTCCTGATTTATTTTAAGAAAATTATTTAAATCATCAAGATCATCATCGTCAGGATTAAAATCAATATCAATAACTTCTTTATTATATAAGTCATCATAAGTTTGAAAGTTATTGTTGTTCATAAGTCTACTATTAAATAGAAGGGTATTTTCAATTTTAACTTCAATTCCTTTATTATTTAGTTTTTCAAACATTTCTTTAGGCATACTATAACATTCTAATACTTTAATATTTAAACTATTTATTTTTTCATAAATTTCTTCTGGAAGATTTGCTTTTTCATTAAAATGGATAAGAGGGATAATATCAATGTCTTTAAACATATCTAAGGCTAAAGCTGTAAGTGAATATTTATCAATATATATTTCTTCAATTTTATTTTTACTATTAGTTTGATTTATAAAAGTTATAAATAAATCATTTTTTTTGTTTATGTAATCTTTAGTCGTTAAAATTTTGTTAATGCCATTTTTTGTAATACTACTAAATTCTGAATCTAGTTTTTCACGATATTCAGAAAATAATATTTTATGGTGACTGACTTCAATTAAAACCTTATCCATAATGCACACTCCCTATATTTTATATTAGCACACCAACAGTTAATTGTAAATAAATTTAAATATTATACTTGACGTTTTATTTTGAATGATCCTTGTAATTAAGAGGTAAATTATAGTTGACAAAGATAGTTACTCAGGATAAAATGATAATAAAGAGTTTAGCATATAAAAAATACAATATTAATTGTATGGAGGTAATAGCTATGCCAGAAAAAAGGAAACGAAATATTATTATTTGTTCATTATGCACAGTATTACTGTTTATGGCATTAGGATATGCGGCCTTTACAGCGCAGCTTAATATAAATGGAACAACAAGTATAGCCGGTAATTGGAATGTTAAGATAACTAGTGTTCAAAAAAAAGAATCGACAGCAGGAGCTAGTAATTTATCTGATCCAAAGTATGATGATTTAACCGCTAGTTTTAGTGCTGTTTTAACTTCTCCAGGAGATTATATAACCTATGATATAACAGTAACAAATGATGGAAACATAGATGCCGAGCTTGCGGATATAAAGGTAAGTAGAAATACAAATCCGGCAATAGTGTTTGAAACAAGTGGAATAGATAAAGGTTCAATTGTAGAAAAAAATGGAGGAACCGCTAACTTAATAGTAAAAATAACCTATAGCGATAAAATAACTAGTCAGCCAGATGTAACAAATGCTAATTTAAAAGTAACACTAGATTATACCCAGCAAGGGAAAACTGATGGATATGTTCCAAATAATAAAATAAAGGTTGGCGGAAATGAAGTAGAATTAGTAACAGATGGCGATGGTTTATATGAAGATAGCACAGAACCATTTAGATATATTTATAAAGGAGGAAGTCCTAATAATTATATTACCTTTAATGGTGAAGAATGGCGAATAATTGCTATAGAAGCAGACGGAACAATTAAAATAATGAAAAATGCGAGTATAGAAAAAAGAGCTTTTGATGCTAACGGTGTTAGAATAAATGGGTACTGTAGCCTATCTGATGTTCCAGGCCATGGCTGTAATGTTTGGGCTAAAAACACTGATTTTGCCCGCGCAGATGTACGTTATCACGGAAGAGTAGAACAAGATAGTGAGCTAAAAACTTATTTAAATACTACGTATTATAATAGTCTTAAAGCCAATAAAACTGCTATAGAGAATCATCCATTCTATTATGGCTCAGTAACCTGGGAGAATGATGACATAGATAAGCAAGTAAGTGAGGAACATAACGCCAGTACATTATCAAATATTGGTTTAATACAATCCAGTGATCATATAAAATCAAATGCTGATACCTCATCTTGCGGAACATTTAGACAAATAAGAACACATTTCAATAATTGTAAAAGTACAACTTGGATGATTCAGTCTAATTGGTATTATACTTTGTCACCTGATGGTAACAGTTCAAATTATTTACTCATTGTAGATAGTAACAGTAATGTTAGTTATGCTGATGCTAGCCGTAATGATGCTTCAATTGTTCCCGCACTTTATTTAAAATCTGATACTGAGTTATCAGGTACAGGTATGCGTGGCAGTCCATATACAATTACGAATTATAAAGATTAGTGTCAGTTTTACTGGCATTTTTTATATATAAGGGAAGTGTTTTAAAAAGAAAATGTAAAACTTCCGCTAAAATGTCCGAAAATGCTTGTAAAACTCTGGGGGGGTATAATATACTTAAGATAAACTAAATTGGGAGAAAATATGAGTGAAAAGAAAAAAAGAAATATAATTATATGTACACTTTGCGGAGTATTACTACTTATGGTAGTGGGTTATGCGGCTTTTGCGACCCAGCTAAATATTAACGGAACTACAAGTATAAC
>CANQNL010000032.1 GCA_947625215.1 uncultured Bacilli bacterium
CCCCCCAGGTTTTTGACAAGTATTTTCGGGAAATTTTTACAAAAAAAAGGAAGAGCATAAGCTCTATGAATTCCGAATTATTTTAAGAATTGGCACTAATACTTTGCCCAGCCCCTGGACTTCATTCGGAATCCTTCCTTATATTAAAATTATATGTTGTTTCTTTTTTTTATTCAACAACTTTTTATAAAAAACTAAGCTATTTACAGCATTTTTTACACATTTTTTCAAAGGAAAAACAAAGAAATTCCTTTGTTTACTGCCCGCATTTAAAAGGAAAAATAGACATTTGTAAGCTATTAATCTATATGATATCAAAATAAAACAGAGTGTAATTAACACCCTGTAATTTCAGTGTTATTTGCCTTGGTGCGACGCTAACACATAGCGCTTACCTATAATAATGCAAATTTAATAAATTTACGGCGCATAACAAGGACTTACTGATAACACCGTTATTATATTATGCATTTTTTTAAATGTCAATATATATTAAAATCATATTTTCATCATTAAATTTAACTATTTGGTCATTTTATTAGAAAAAGAAACTCCCCTAAATATCTACAAATTAAACTATTAATTTAAATATTTTTTGATGTAGGCACTTATTGGATTCCGAACCAAATCTAATGAGGTTTTATGAATATCTTAACAAAAGAAAAACCCCATAAACATTGAGTTTATGAGGTATAAAGAAACATTGTTTCCTATCGTTTACTAAATTGTGGAGCTCTACGGGCACCTTTAAGTCCAGGTTTCTTTCTTTCTTTAATTCTTGAATCTCTAGTAATGAATCCAGCTCTTTTTAAAATTTTTCTATAGCTATCTTCATTTTCTTCATTATCTTTATCATATTCAAGTAAAGCTCTAGTAATACCTAAACGAATTGCACCAGTTTGACCTGTAAATCCACCACCGTTTACTTTAACAGTAATATCAAATGTATTTTCATTATTTGTAATAGTTAATGGTTGCATTAAATCCATAACATTGGTTTCATATGGCATAAAATCTCTAACATCTCTGCCATTAATAGTTATTTTACCAGTTCCTGGTACTAATTTAACTCTAGCAACAGAAGCTTTTCTTCTGCCAGTTCCAGTAAATTCTCTTTTTTCTGCCATTTAAATCCTCCTAATCCATTTTAAGTGCTTCTGGTTTTTGCGCACTATGTGGATGATCTCCTTCTGCATATACAAATAATTTTTTATACATTTGTCTTCCTAATCTTCCTTTTGGAAGCATTCCTTTTACAGCTCTTTCAATCATTTCTACTGGATAATTTTCTTTCATTTCTCTAGCTGTTCTTTCTCTTAAGCCACCAGTATATCTACTATGAGTGTAGTAAATTTTCTTATCTAATTTGTCACCTGTTAAGTTTACTTTATTAGCATTAACAACAATTACATAATCTCCGCCATCAACGTGAGGAGTATATGTAGGTTTATGCTTACCTCTTAAAACAGATGCAACTTTTGTAGCTAGACGACCTAAAGTAACACCTTCAGCATCAACAACATACCAGTTTCTAACTACATCTTCTTTTCTTTGCATGTATGTTTTCATATTTTTTCCTTTCTCCTTTACATTAGTAAGTTTTCCCAGGACTTACTTATGTGGGATTAATTAAATGTACCGTTTATAATTGTACTAAAAAAAAAACTAAAAGTCAATGAAAAACCGTAGTTTTTTGGGCTTTTAGTATATTATATACATTTTATTTCTAATAAAGAACATCTTTTAAATATAATCCTTCTGGAGAGGCTGTTTTGCCAGCTTTTCTTCGGTCTTCTTCTTTTAAAATGGTAATAATGTCTTCACTTTTTCTTTTCCCTTCGCCAATTTCAATTAACGTTCCTATCATATTCCTAACTTGATATCTTAAAAATCCTGTTCCAAGAAAAGAAACTGTTATTTTATTGACGTTTTTTATATCTCTAATTAAATTAGTTTGAACTATTGTCCTTGTGTAATCATCACGGTCATCATCGGCTTTAGTAAAAGATTTAAAATTATGAGTTCCTTCTAAGTACTTTAAAGCTCTTTCCATTTCAACAACATCTAATTTTTTATTATATTGATAAACATAGTCTTTTTCAATTGGATCATATTCACCCATATTAATTTTATAACAATATTCTTTAGCTTTTACATTATATCTAGCGTGAAAATCATCACTAGCAATTGTTATATCTTTAACATAAATATCTTTTGGAAGTAAACTATTTAATCCATCTTTTAATTTTTCAGGAGTAATGTGTTTCATTTCTAGATCAAAATGAGCTTTTTGATTATACGCGTGTACTCCCGCATCGGTTCGGCCAGATGCGTGAATGTTTACTTTTTTGCCGCCATTAATGATTTTTAAGGCTTTTTCCATTTCACCTTGAACAGTTAATGTTTTAGGCTGTTTTTGGTATCCCTTATATTTAGAACCATCATATGAAAATGTCATAAAATATCTCATAATAAAACTCCTTTCAAAATTATTAGAATTAAAAGTATTATGTACATTCCTAAATAACAAGTATCAAGGAATTTCCAAGATTTCATTTTATAATTAGTTCTTGCCTTATTTAAAGTAAATGATTTAATTGTCATTGTTTTTTTAAATTGTTTTTGTTTTTGCTTGGTATTTTTTTTAATCAAATTTATAGTCTCTTTTATATTATCAAATATATCTTTTAAGTTTTTAGAATTGCCTTTCTTTTTCTTTCTTAATTTTATAGTTCTTTCTATTTCATCAGCAAATATTGAAATATTTTTTAAACCCATAACAATTTTTAAAGCTTCTTTTTTAGGTTTAACATATTCCTTAAAAGGTTTTAAAACTTTTTCAAACCCAACAAATAATTCAGCAAAAGTAGTTGTATGCATAAGCAGTGTAAATGATAAAATGATTAAAATAATTTTAGTTATTATATATAAAGGTATCGTAATAGAAAAAGTCAAAACAATACTTAATATAAATATTATCAGTAATATGTATCTTGATTTTTTAATAGCTCTATAAAAAGTTACAAATGGAATATTAGAAATTAAAATAACCAATACCATAAAGCCAATTAACATAAGCCCAGTTGTAATTTTAAAAAAGCACAAAGTTATTAAAGTAAAAATAATTGTCGCTAAAATTTTACTTTTAGGGTTTAATTTTTTAAGTGGTGATTTTAACGTATATCTATCTGACACTTCGGTACACATCCTTCATTAAATCATTTATATCATCTCTATAAATCATTTTAACATTTTTCTTTTGCTGAAGTAAATACGCAAAGTTCATAACTTTAGGAATATCAATATTATTTTTTTCTAATATTTTAAAGTTACTAAATACTTTATATTTATCTCCCCTTTTAAGAATTTTGCCATCTTTGATAAGATATACATAATCAGTTATTTTGTGAATAAAATCAGTGTCCTTACTAAAAATAACAACGGTCTTTTTATATCTTAATTTCATCATTCTAATTAATTTTACCAATTCATTTTTATTGTAAGCATCTAAATATAAAGTTGGTTCATCAAAAATTATAAGTTTCGGATTATAAGCAAGTACTATAGCAATAATTAATTTTGTCTGTTCACCTTTACTTAAATCATTTGGATTTTGATTTAAATATTCTTCACCAAGACCAGCTACTTTTAATGAATCTTTAATTCTTTTATCTTTGTCTTTTACCTCACTTCCACTTTTTTTAATAGCAAGAGCAATTTCTTTTTTTACTGAAGTAGTCCAAAAAACTGTATCTGTATTCGGATTTACTAAGCCAATTTGCTTTTTTAAATTTTGAAAAATACTACGGTTGTTTTTATTTGAAATTGTAATATTTCCAAATTTAATCTCACCATTAGTCGGAAGATATTTTAAGGCAAGTAAATTGGCCAGAGCCGTTTTACCTGAACTACTATTTCCAATAAAACTTGTAATTTCATTATTTTTAATCATTAAACTTAAATTATCTAAAGCCTTGGTTTTTAGTTTCGTTTTATTATCATAAATATAAGATATTTTTTTTACTCTTATTTCCATAAATCATCCACCAACTTTTCAGCATCTAAATAATTTTCATCAATCAAATCATAAAATTTTAATCTATTTGATAATTCTATCATAAATGGTAGTTCAAGGTGAGCATTTTTAAATAGTTCTTCATCTTTAAAAAGTTCTTCTTTAGTATCATAACTTACTATTTTTTTATCACTAATGACAAAAACATCATCAGCATATAAACTATCTTCAACATTATGAGTAAAATATAAAACTGATAGTTCTTTGTTTTTGGTTTTTTCTTTTAAAACTTCTATTACCCTATTTTTGACATCTTTAGATAAATGAATAAGGTTTTCATCAATGATTATTAATCTGGGTTTTAACACTAAAGCGGCAGCTATAGCCACTAATACTTTTTCACTATTATTTAAAGTATCAATATCCCTATTAAGTAAGTCTTTAATTTGTAACTTTTCTGTAACTTCATTTAAATTATTTTCTATTTTCTTTTCTGTAAATTGTAAATTTTCAAGTGGAAAAGTAAGCTCATCGATAACTTTATCCATAATAAATAATTCTGTCGCATTTTCAAAAACTATTCCTGTCATCGCATAAAGATTATTTAAATTATCTTTAACAACTGAAAGACCATTTAGCATAATAACACTATTAGGTCTTTCCTCACCTAAAAGTAATTTCATTAAGGTTGTTTTCCCCGAACCGTTAGCGCCTAAAACTGTTATAAATTTATATCTTTCGGCTTTAAAATTTAAATTTTCAAAAATAGTTTTATTCTTGTATTTAAAAGTTAAATCTCTTATTTCTACAACATTACTCATAAACAATCACCGTACATTATATTATAGTATAAAACAATTAATTTTACAAACAAAACCTTAAGATTATAATAAAAATATTTTATAAATGTCTATCTTTTAATTTTGTATATATCTTTAATGCATTTTTATACATTATTTTATCTATTTCTTCATTAGTAAAATAGGAAGATAAATCTTTTTTAATTTGTTTTGGCATTTTTTGGTAAGGATAAGGGGCTTTAGCACTATTATAATTTATACTTATTTGTTTTAAATAATCCATATTATCACTTGATAAAAAGACATAATCTATGCCCATAATTTTTACGGCCTTTATAATATGTTTAACATAAGCGTCTTTAATACTTTTATTATCTTTTTTTAAAGTTAAAAATTTCGGATATGAAACAATGCCTAAATATCCACCAACTTCTTTTAATTTTTGTATTTGATCATATGCTAAATTTCTCGGATTATCATATACCGATTTTATATTGGAATGTGAAGCATAAACAATTACTTCTTTTTTTGACTTTTTTATTTCGTTAATAATATCATCAAAGGTATTTTTATTAGCGTGAGATAAATCAATCGCTAAACTTAAATCAATGGCTTTTCTAATAAAAATTTTCCCCTCTTCTGTAAGTCCTTTATTAGTATAATTACCTGAACCATATTTATTTAAATCATTCCATACTAAAATAATGGCATCTAATCCTTCTTTATATAGTTTTTCTAATTCATTTGTATTTTTTATATAGCCACAGCCTTCTATACTATATAAAAGTTTGATGTCGATATTTTTTTCTAAAATACTTTTAGCTTCTTTAAACATCTTTAAAACATCTAAATCATCTGGATAATCTAATTCCGTTTCCATTTCTTCTTTAGACATAAAATAAAGGTTTACAGTTAACCCGAAAACCTTTGACTTTTTGACTTGTTTTAATAATTTTTTGATATTCTTACCTTGCCTATTTGTAATATAAGCAAATGTAAGTAGATCATAATGCATATCAAACATTTTTATTCCCCTTTAGTCTGTTTTCTTTGATTGTAATCTGTATACAATTTTAAGTAATAATTTGCGTGGGACAAATCGTGTAAAGAAAATAGCTGCTTTCATTGTAAAGCCTGGAATAATTATTAATTTTTCTTTAAACATTTTTTTGATAGCATATTTTGCAACATCCATACTGTTTTTTGCCTTAACCCCAAATGATACTCCGGCTACTTTATTAAATTCTGTTTCAACTGGGCCTGGGCAAAGAACACTAATCGAAACGTTGCTTCCATCTTTTTTAAGTTCTTCATAAATTGCTTCTGTTAAATTAAGCACATAACTTTTTGAAGCATAATATGTACTCATTAAAGGCCCTGGCATAAATCCTGCCATTGAAGCAACATTTAATATATATCCTTTATCTCTTTTTTTGAAATCTTTTAAGAATAATTTAGTTAAGGTGTGAACTCCTTTAATATTTAAATCGATCATATCTAATTCTTTATCAATATTTACATTATTAAATTCACCAAATAAACCAAATCCAGCATTATTAATCAGGATATCAATTTTCTCTTTTTTAACTTTATTATATAACTGCATACAATTAAAAGTACTAGAAACATCCATAACTATAACCGTTGCCTTATCACCTAATTCTTTAGCTAGTTTTTCTAATTTACCCTTTCTTCTAGCCACTAAAATTACATCGTAACCTTCATTTACTAATACTCTAGCCATATCAGCCCCTAGTCCTGAACTTGCTCCAGTAATTAATGCTTTCATAGTTTCACCTTCTTTAATTTAATTATAACTTAGAAATAATCATTTTGTAAATAAAATTAAAGTGATTTCTTGATATTTTCTACTTCAATTGTTAAAGCATCTATCATTCTTTGCATCATCTCTATGGTATCTTCATCTGACATTGTATCACTAGAGCTATCATTTCTTTCTTCTTGAACTTGAAGAAAATATGCATTAGTACATAAAACCTGAGCTACTAACATAAGCCAGTTCCCTAAAGCATTTTGTTCATTGGCTGTATTATTATCAATTAAAAGATACCCAATTGCCACCGCGCTTAAAGTAAATAATTTAGGAGGAACATCTGGTATTAAACTCATTTTATTTCCTCCTTCATATAAATTTATGTTTTTTAAGGAAAAAACAGTAATATTTAATTACTGTTTTAAAATGTTAACAAATAAGTATGAAAGAATTACAAGTATAATTCCTTTATTTTTTTGTTTTTGAGTCTTCCTTATTAATCATTTCTTGTGTTAAATCATTTGTCCTATTTATATATTCATATATAAAAGCTAATTTATCACTTGATATTTCTTCACGATAATCACTTAAAATATGCAATATACTATCTTTAGCTAGGTTATTTAAATTATAAATAATATCCTCAACACAATCTAAATGATGAGCTGTTATATATTTTAAAACTTCAGTAGCTTCGAAATCTTGGTTACCAACACAACAATATCCCTCTTCAGCACCTATATTATATGCATTAAAAGCTACCGCATTATCAAATGATGGAGCTAGTCTATAATTATGTTCTCTTTCGTTGTAAATAGCTTCAATATTTTTTATATGCCTATCTTCATTATTAATTATACAATCGCCAAAAACAATTCTAATATAATCCATTTTCATTCTATTAGCGCTCATCTCATCGATATTTGGCAAACTATCAAACATATTAAATACTTTATAAAAACAACTACTTATATTTTTTTGTTCGTTACCTGTATTTACTTTAGGTATTCTATATCCCATTAAACTAATACTTACATCTCCAGGTTTTGTTAAAAAATTATCAACAATACAACAGTTAGGACTACTTATATTTTCTTTCTCTAAAAATTCATTATCAGAATTATAGCCTAGGTGAACATTTACTACATCGACTTTTAAACAATTTAATACATTAGCTGCTAAACTTTCCATAACATCGCCATCTTGAAATGTTGGATTATTATATTTAATTAATTTTTTAGTTCCATCATCAACCCAGTATTTAGAACTAAATCCCCTAGGCTCATCAGCTGTTTTAATTAATTTAGCTATATCAGTTCTTTCCATATTATCGTTCTCCTAATGTTTTTTTCTTAATAATTTTAATGTGGTCAGTTACTAAAGACCCTTCAGTATTTTCTAGTAATTTAACCTTTTCATCCTCACTAATTGCATTTTGCATTCTGCGGATTCTAATATCAAAAGTCGTAAATAAATTTTCTCCTTTATAAATTCTATCAATATCTGGAAATTCTGGGAAAAGAGTAAAACCTAATTGACTAGCTACACTAACTCCTTCTTTATCATATTTAAAAGTCCAGCCATCATCATATTGTAATATTCCTATTAGACATTTGAATTTATCATCATATCTATTCCAAAATATATGAAATTCTTCCATAACCTTCACCTCTATTTTCATTATAACATATTTTAGTCATTAATAAATCAGTAAAGTGTAAACCAATGACATTATAGCCTTATGAGTAGATGATAAAATTTAGCATAGTTTATAATGTTATTTAAAATAAAACGCAAATAAAAAAAGATGCTTATTTTGCATCTCCTTCTACAAGTTCAATTTGAACCATTAAAGCATCATCGCCTCTACGTTCATTTAATTTTAAAATTCTTGTATATCCGCCATTTCTTTTAGCATATCTAACAGCTAAATCATCAAATACTTTTTTAACAGTATCTTTATCATTTTGTAAAAACGCTAATGCTTTTCTTCTAGCAACTAGTGAACCATCTTTACCATAAGAAATCATTTTATCAACAAACTTGCGAGCTTCTTTTGCTCTTGTTTCAGTTGTAATGATTTTTTCATTGTTGATAATATCTTTAGTTAGATTAGCAAGCATACTTCTTCTATGCTTATTATCACGTCCTAGTTTTCTATAAGCCATAATATTCCTCCTAACTATTAATCTTCATCGCGGAATTTAAGTCCCATTTCTTTAATTTTGTCGATAACTTCTTTTAAAGATTTTTTACCTAAATTACGTATTTTCATCATTTCTAATTCTGTTTTTTCAGTTAAATCACCTAATGTATTAATATTAGCTCTTTTAAGACAGTTATAAGCTCTTACTGAGAAATCTAAATCATCAATTGATGTTTCTAGTTTCTTAAGTTTACTATCTTCTTGCTTAGCATTCATAATACCAGTCATATCAGCGATTTCACTTAAATTAGTTACAATATTTAAATGTTCGATTAAAATTTTTGCTCCTAAAGCCATTGCTTCTTCTGGTCTAATAGAACCGTTAGTTTCAACTTCTACTGTTAATTTATCATATGAAGCATCTTGTCCAACACGGGCATTATCAACATAGAAATTAATTCTTTCGATTGGTGAGAATAATGCATCAATTGGAATATAACCAATTTTATCATCTTCGATATATTTTTTATTTTCTGGAGCAAAGGCAGCGCCTCTACCGTTAGCAATAATAAATTCCATATCTAATTTTCCACCTTTTGATAAAGTAGCAATTAGCTTGTCTGGGTTAATTATTTCAATATCTGGATCACATTCGATATCAGCAGCAGTTACTTCTCTTTCTTCGTGTACAGAAAGTCTGGCTGTTTTAATTTCGTTAGTATTATTTTTAATTACAATTCCTTTTAGGTTTAAGATGATAGCAGTTACATCTTCAACGATTCCATCTATAGTTTGGAATTCGTGCATAACACCATCGATTTTTACAGCTACAATTGCACTTCCTGGCATACTTGATAGCATAACTCTTCTAAGTGAGTTACCAATTGTCTGACCAAAACCTCTTTCTAAAGGTTCTAATTCAAATTTTCCATAATTATTATTTTCAATATACTCTGTTATTTTGTATTCTGGTTTTTCAAAATTCATATAAGACTCCCTTCTTTATCCACGTGGTCTCTTTGGTGGACGACATCCATTATGTGGGATTGGTGTCGTATCCGAAATTGAAGTAATTTCTAACCCAGCAGTTTGTAATGAACGAATAGCTGTTTCACGTCCAGATCCTAATCCTTTTGCGAAAACTTCTACTTTCTTCATACCCATTTCAGCGGCAGCTTTACCTGCAGCTTCTGCAGCCATACCAGCAGCAAATGGAGTAGATTTTTTACTTCCTTTAAATCCTAGTGTTCCGGCAGATGCCCAACTAATGGCATTTCCTTCTTTATCAGTAAGGGTTACAATAGTATTATTAAAGGTTGAATGAACAAAAGCTTTACCTTCTGGGACATTCTTTTTAACCTTACGTTTTCTTGCTTTATAAGCCATTTATAATAACCTCCTTTGTTTATTATTTTTTCTTATTTGCGATTGTTATTGCTTTACCTTTACGAGTACGTGCATTACGACGAGTGCTTTGTCCTCTTACAGGTAAGCCTTTTTTATGACGAGTTCCTTCGTAAGAATTGATTTCCATCTTTGTTTTAATATTCATATTAACTTCACGACGTAAATCACCTTCAGTTAAATATTTATTAACTTCATCACGAATAGCTACTAATTCATCATTTGTTAAATCGTTAGCTCTTTTATCAATATCAATATTGGCAGCTGCTAAAATTCTATTTGATAAGCTTCTTCCAATACCGTGGATATATGTTAAAGCAATTTCAATTCTTTTATTAGGTAATTCGATACCTTTTATACGTGCCATATTTTCGCCTCCTATTAACCTTGTCTTTGTTTATGTTTTGGGTTTTTACAAATTACTAAAATTTTCCCATTTCTTTTAATTATTTTACAATTATCACACATTTTTTTTACTGATGGTCTTACTTTCATAATTATCCTCCTACTTTCTATAGGTTATTCGCCCGCGTGTTAAATCATAAGGTGATAATTCTACTGTTACTTTGTCACCTTGTAAAATACGAATGTGATGTAAGCGCATTTTACCAGAAACGCGAGCTTTAATAACGTGTTTGTTTTCAAGGGTGATTACAAATTCTCCACCTGGAAGAACTTCATCTACTAATCCTTCTACCTCGATAACATCTTGTTTTGGCTTTCTTTCCATAGGTTCTTTAGTTTTTTTACTACCTGTTGGTTTAGCCATTATATCACCTCCTGGTTAAGATTTCATATCCATCTTTAGTAACTAAGACTGTATGTTCAAAGTGGGCTGATGGCTTATCATCAGCTGTCACAATTGTCCAGTCATCATCCAAAATATAGATATGTCTTGTTCCTAAATTAAGCATTGGCTCAACAGCAATAACCATACCTTCTTTTAAAGTTGGTCCTGTTCCGGCCTTACCATAATTTGGAACATCTGGTTCTTCGTGGACATCAGTTCCAACTCCGTGTCCTACTAATTCTTCAACTACGCTTAAATTATGTGCGTGAGCATATTTACTTACAGCATATCCTATATCCCCGATTCTTGCGCCACTTTTAATAACTGATAGACCTTCAAATAAAGACTTTTCAGTATGTTCAAGTAAGTGCTTTTTAGAATCAGAAATTTTTCCTACAGGATAGGTCCAAGCAGAATCTCCGTGATAACCTTTATAACAGGCACCAATATCAATAGAGATTATATCGCCTTCTTTAAGTTTACGATTACTTGGAATTCCGTGAACTACTTCTTCATTAATTGAAGTGCATATTGTTCCTGGAAAACCATCATAACCTTTAAATGAAGGAGTTGCTCCTCTTTTTATTATATAATCATAAGCTAGTTTGTCTAACTTTTTAGTCGTAATTCCTGGTTTAATAAATGGTTTTAAATAATTATGTGTGCTTCCAGTTATTTCCCCAGCAATTCTTAAAAGTTCAATTTCTCTTGGAGACTTAATACTTATCATAATTGGCCTCCCAATATTTTCTTTATAGCCTCAAAAGTAACTTCTGGACTTATGCCACTATCAACATAGTGAACTTTATCTCCATAATACTCTATTAATGGCTTTGTCATTTCTTCATAAGTTTGATATCTTTTTTCAAAAGTTTCAGCATTATCATCGGCTCTTTTAACTAAATTACTGCCACAATTATCACAGATATCTTTAACCTTTGGATTTAAATCTGCAATAAGTTCATTATATGAAGTTCCACATTTTGGGCATATTTGTCTACCGACCATTCTTGCTTTAGCTTTATCTTTATCAAGTTCAATAACAATAACTGGGCCCATTTCAATATTTAATTCTCCAATTAGATTATCGTAAATTTTGGCTTGATCTAGATTTCTTGGATAACCATCTAAAATAAAACCATTTTTACAATCTTCTTTCATTAATCTTTCTTTAAGTAAATTGGCGACTAATTCATCGCTAACTAATTTGCCCGCTTTTATTTCAGCTTTTAAATTTTCATCTTCTATATCACGGAGTAAATCTCCAGTTGATATATGTGGAATATTATATTCCTTGCTTATCTTTTTAGCTTGTGTTCCTTTGCCAGCCGCTGGAGGCGCAATTAAAATTAAATTCATTAACGCATCCCTCTTCTGCTTTTATAACTACGGCTGATTAAATTACTTTCTAACTGTTTATAGCATTCTAGAACAACACTAACTACGATCATTAAACCAGTTCCACCAATTCTAACTGATGTAGGTAACGTTGAAAAGGCTCCAAAGATATATGGAAGTCCTGCTATAATAGCTAAAAAGATAGCTCCAACTATAGTTATTCTATTTATAACTTTCGTAACATAGCCTTCTGTTTCTTCTCCCGGTCTTACTCCTGGAATATATCCACCATTCTTTTGTAAGTTTTCTGATAATTCTTTTGGTTTAATAGTAACAAACGTATAGAAATAAGAGAAAGCAATAATAAAGACAATGAATAAAATAAATCCTGTAACTGATGTAAGACTAAGCCATTTATTTACAAATGCGGCCATACCATCATTCTTAACGAATTGGGCAATTAAAGCAGGCACTGAAATAAGGGCTGATGCGAAGATAACAGGGATAACTCCTGCCGAATTTAATCTAAATGGCATATATGTTTGTTTTGTATTTCTTGAATTATTACTTTTATTAGCGTATTGTACTGGGATTCTTCTTTCAGCAAGCTGAACATATAAAATTCCAAGAACAATTGCAATATAGACGATTACAAGAAGAGCAAAGGTAATAATACCTAAAAATGTTGTTTGCGTTGTTGAAGTATCAACTAATGTTCCCCAAGCTTCTGAAAACATATAAGGGGTAGTTGCAAGAATACCGGCCATAATGATCATTGATACACCATTACCTAAACCTTTGGTAGTAATTCTATCACCAATCCAAAGTAGAAATGCCGTTCCTGCAGTTAATACTAATGAAACTTCTAAGTAATCTAATACTTCTCCATTTGGCATAAAAGCAAATGAGAACATATAACCTTGAACAAAGGCTAATATGATACCTAAAATTCTTGTAATTTGATTAATCTTATTTCTACCAGTTTGACCTTGCTTAGAAAGTTCTGTGAAATAAGGGATTATATCCATTTGCAATAATTGCATAACGATTGACGCAGTGATGTAAGGCATAACTCCAAGTGCAAAAATTGAAAAGTTTGCCATAGCGCCTCCGCCCATCATATCTAATAATTCTAAAAATCCAACATTTAAATTTTCGTTATCAACGCCTGGAACAACAATGGCTGTTCCTATTTTAAATAGAAATAAGCAGAATAATGTAAACCAAATTTTCTTTCTCAAGTCTTTATTGGCTGGACTGAAAATTTGTTTAATATAATTAAACAATTAGATCACCTCTGCTTTTCCACCTAGTTTTTCTATTTTATCTTTGGCTGTTTTAGAAAATTTATTAGCTTTAACAGTTAATTTCTTTTCTAATTTTCCATCACCTAAGATTTTAACTCCATCTAATGTATTTTTTACTATTCCCATATCTTTTAAGATTTCTGGAGACACTTCTGCTCCATCTTCAAATTTATTTAAATCATCTAAGTTAATTACAGCATATACTTTTTTAAATCTAGCGTTTGAGAATCCTCGTTTTGGAATTCTTCTGAATAATGGTGTTTGACCACCTTCAAAACCGATTCTAACGCTTTTACCACTTCTTGAGTTTTGTCCATTTTCACCAGTACCTGCAGTTTTACCTGTTCCTGATCCTGGTCCGCGGCCAACTCTTTTTCTTGCTTTAGTAGCATATGGATTTGGTTTTACAGTATGTAATTTCATTATATTATCTCCTCTACTTTTTTATCTCTTAAAGCTGCAATCTGACTAGCAGTTTTTTGAGCTTTAAGTGCATTTAATGTTGCATATGCCATATTAATTTTTGTACTTGATCCTAATGATTTAGATAAAATATCTTTAATACCAGCAAGTTCTAGAACAGCTCTAACTGGTCCACCAGCTTTAACTCCTGTACCTTTTGAAGCAGGTTTAAGTAATACTTTACTAGCTCCTCTAGTGCCGATAGCTTCGTGCGGAATAGTATGTTCGTCAACTATTGCTACTCTAGTAACATTTTTAGTCGCAGCAGCAACAGCTTTTTTAATAGCATCTGGTACTTCAGCAGCTTTGCCTGAACCAATACCAACTTTGCCTTTTCTATCTCCAACTACGACAGTAGCTGCCATACGTAATTGACGACCACCTTTTGTTACTTTTGTAACACGAGCAATATTTATAACTTCTTCGTCATATAATTTTGGACGAGGTTCTCTTCTTTTAGTTTCCAAGTGTTTTCCCTCCTTTAGAATTCTAATCCATTTTCACGTGCCGCATCAGCTAAAGCTTTTACACGACCGTGATATAAGTATCCGCCTCTATCGAATACTACTTTTGTTATTTTTGCTTTTTTTGCTCTTTTAGCAATTAATTCTCC
>CANQNL010000033.1 GCA_947625215.1 uncultured Bacilli bacterium
CGTCCAGGATTTTTATGAGTTTCTCCATCAACAATTTGTAATTCACCGCTTGGTGTAGCTTCATTTTGATTAGCTTTTTCTTCTTCCATATCATCGGCGGTTAAATTTTTATCTTCAACTATTTCATTTTCATTATCCATAGTAGAATCTTCTGAAATAGATGGAACTTCTTCTACTTTTTCATCAGCTTTTTGTTCAGTTTGAGTTTCTACTTCAGCTGAAACTGAATTTTGAACATCTTCTTGAACATCTGCAATAGTACTATCAACTTCATTTGAAGCTTCTGGCATAGGTTGATTAATATTTTCATTAACAGTTTCAGGAGCTAATTCAACATTAGCATCAATAGCATCTTCGGCATTTAACTCTTCTGCTTCTGCGCCTAAATCTTGAACTTCATCGTTAACTACTTCTTCAGTAATAGATGGAGCTTCTACTCCTGGCATTTCTACTTCAGGAACTTCTATATCTTCTGAAGCTACTTCTTCTATACTTTCAGATGAAGTCTCTAAAACCTCTTCCTCCATACTTTCAGATGAAACTTCTAAAGCTTCTTCTTCTGGTTCAACTACATATGTAATTTCTGGTTCTGGCACTTCTTCAATTTCCTCAGGTGAAGCTGCATATGCAGTTCCAGACATTGTTGCAGTAGCTAAAGCAAGTCCACCAAAAAATCCTAATGCTTTAATTTTCTTTTCTTTAACAAAATTAGCAACCTTTACAAATAAACTTTTTTTAAGTCCAATTGCTTTTTTCATAATCTTTCTTGATAATTTAAATTTCATATTCATCTCTCCTTCTTAAAAGAGTCCTTTATTTTTCTAATAAAATCAATATTTTTATTAGAAAATCCCCCTTTACAGGTGGATATAATAACACAAATCACTGTTTTTGTCAAATTTAACTTTCCCTTTATTCATAAGGGAAATAAAGGGTAGATTAAAAAGTTTTAGTCTGCTTTCCTATAAATGTAATATTATTAAGCACATAAAAAGTTCCAAATTATGGAACTTTTATTTACGCTCTATGTTTTTGTCTTCCTCTATACATAATTACGCTTAAACCAGCAACAATAATGGTAATACCAGCAGCTACTGATAACATTAAAATATTAGCACTTGTATTAGGAACGACAACTTCAACTGATTCTGTATTTGGTGAAGCTTTTAAATTAATTGTTTGTACAAGTGGTGTATCATCACTAAATAAGCCTACTACTCTTTGACGAGTAGGATCATCAGTTTTATAAATTTTGGCCTTTTTTATTTTACCTGTAGCGCTTATTTTAACAGCTACAGTTGTATCACTAGTAAGTTCTTCAGCAGGAATTCTGACTTTGAATTTTTCTCCGGCTTTAAAACTAGTTTTTGGTTTACCATCTTCGCCAACAATAACGGTTCCTTTAGTACCGCCTTCATAAATAGCCGTATACTCACTTGCGCCTGATAAATCTACAGAAATTGTTCTTGATTCATAATATTTGTTATCACTTGTAAGGGCAAGAGCGTCACCATCAATAGTTGCTTCCATTTTAGGCTCAGGTTGATTATCTTTATATTTCTTAGCTTTTTCAACTAATGGTTTAATATAATCAGGAATCATACGATAAATATCAGTACTAGCATCAGCATTTCTAAATTCATCTGATAACTGATTATCTCCTTGATTGGTATCATCTAAATACCACCAAATAGCAGCTTGCGCTAAATACTTATCGAATTCTGGACTATCAGTAGTTGGTTTTGCTGGATATGTATTTTCTAAGATATACTGAATACCAGCATCGGCAGTATCAGCTAACTTAGCTACATCACCTGTATGTAATGGATCTTTTAAATTATCCATACAATATAAAGCATCACCATCAGTTGTAGTAAAATATACAAATCCATATTCGTGGTTTGTAATTGCATCTGATAATACTTCAGCTCTTTTAACCTTTATTGATTCTGGTGCTGCGCTTACTGCGCCAAAATTAAAAGTAAATACAGTTATTAATAATAATGCTAATGTAAAAATTTTTCCTTTTTTCATTATTATTCCTCCTTATTTCTATTATCATTATACCAAACTTTAAATGAAAATAAAGTAAAAAAAAATAAGTAGCGTTAAAAAACGTAAAGAAAAAGAGCTATTTACTCTTATAAATAACTCTTTTTAGTTCTATAAATGATTAATCCTAAACCTGTAGCAACTAATAATCCACCTAAAATAAGGAATAATACTGATGCATTCGCACTTGTATTAGGCGCAACTACAGTTACTCCACATTCAGCATCATAAGTATCTTTATCAACGATATTACCATCATTACCATAATAATTACCGTCAGCTACAGTACAAATATTTTTACATTCATCATTGTATGTTTGTTCATCTACAATGTTACCATCTTTACCATAGAAGTTATCATCGACAACGACACAAATGTTTTTACACTCATCATTGTATGTTTGTTCATCTACAACATTACCATCTTTGCCATAGAATACATCATCAATTACTTCACAAGAATTTTTACATTCTTTTTTATAAGTTTTTTCATCGACAACGTTACCATTTTTACCATAGTATTTACCATCTTCTACTTCACAAACTTTTTTAACTGGATTTGCAGTTAATTTAACGCTTGTTTTAAGAGGTGTAACATCTTCAAATAAACCTACTACTCTTTGACGAGAAGAATCATTAGTTTTGTAAATTTTTGCTTTCTTTACTTTACCAGTTGCTTCGAAATTTACTGATAAATTTTTAGTTTCAGTTAATTTTGAGGCTGGTATTCTTACTTTAAATCCTTCATCTGACTTAAAGCTTGTTTGTTCTTTACCATTTGTATTTACTAATGTAGTTCCCTCTGGAGCATCAGATAATTTAACTGTGTATTTATCTGAATTAACTAATGAAGCTGAAATTAAAGCAGATTCATAATATTTTTTATCACTAGTTAAAACAAATTTTTTATTACCAGCTTTAACTGTCATACTTGGTGTATTATCAGAAAATTTAGCTTTTTTAGCTTTTTCAACTAATGGTTTAATATAATCAGGAATCATACGATAAATATCAGTACTAGCATCAGCGTTTCTAAATTCATCTGATAACTGATTATCTCCTTGATTGGTATCATCTAAATACCACCAAATAGCAGCTTGCGCTAAATACTTATCGAATTCTGGACTATCAGTAGTTGGTTTTGCTGGATATGTATTTTCTAAGATATACTGAATACCAGCATCGGCAGTATCAGCTAACTTAGCTACATCACCTGTATGTAATGGATCTTTTAAATTATCCATACAATATAAAGCATCACCATCAGTTGTAGTAAAATATACAAATCCATATTCGTGGTTTGTAATAGCATCTGATAATACTTCAGCCCTTTTAACGGTTACTGAACTAGGCGTAGTTGTATTTGCATAAACTGTTGTAACACCAATAGCTGCAATACCAATAATAGCAATAGCTATTACGGAAATGTTTTTCCAAAGATTTTTCATAAAAAATTCCCCCCTTACGCGTAAATTCCGCGTTTACAGGGGGGTATATTAACATAAAAAGTGTATTTTGTCAAATTATTTTAAGGAATAAATATAAAATCATATGTGGCATTAAATTCATCTTTTAAAATATCCATATAAATTATATCATATATTTGCCCGTCACGATAAACAGCTTCTCTTCTTATGCCAAATTCTTTAAAACCAATTTTCTTATAAGTATTAATGGCATTTTCGTTAAATGAAAATACTTTAATCATAATATTATTAAGATTTAAAACATTAAATCCATAATTAAGCATTAGTTTTATGGACTCTTTTCCATAACCTTTATTCCTATTTTCTTTCTCGCCAATAAAAACTTCTAAAGTAGCAGTTTGATTAATATGATTAACATTAGTTAAAGAAATATTGCCAATTAATTCATCATTTTCTCTTAAAATAATAGCAAAAATATATTCATCGCGTTTTTTCTCTAACCTACTTTTTTCACTTTCAAAAGTGACCATTTTGTAATACCTACCAAGATTTTCAGATACATCTTTATCATTTAACCATTTGGCATATAAAGATATATCTTTTGTATTAACTGGTGACAAATATAATCTATCACCTTTAATTTTTTCAAAATACCTCATACTACCACCTAACCCAATTATACCACAATTATAAAATATTTGTTTTATAACTATTATTTATTTTAATAATCAAGTGCTTTTCTTTAAACTATCTAATTTTTTATTAATTTTTCTTTTTTTAAAAATTGTCTTTTCATTATAAATAAAAAACTTATACGTAGTTAATAAAATAATGGCAACTGGTAAAGCGAATATGATTCCGATTATCCCTCCAAGTATTCCTCCCGCAAATACCGCAACAATAACAATTAAAGGATGAACTTTATTTGTTTTACCATATACCCAAGGATTTATAAGATAACCATCAACCGCAGAAAAAATAATAAAGGCAATAATTGTTTTTATAAATAATTCATCACCAATGACAAAGGCAGTAATGGCGGCAATTATATTAGTTATAATGCCACCAAAATATGGAATTAAATTGCCAGCTGAAGCTAAGGAACCTAGCATTAAAGCATTAGGGTGACCAATAAATGAATATAAAATAAAATATTCAAAGAACGATATTATTATTATTTTAAGAAATCCTGATAAATAATTATTAAGTTCCTGGTTTACTAAAGATAAATAGCGATATAATCTTTTATTGTGTTTTAAAACACTTACCTTGATTTTCTTTTTTATTTTATCCATATCGATTAAGAAATATATGGTTGCGGCTATAATAATAAAAAATTTAGAAATGATATTAATGCCAATACCGATCATATTAATAGCGCCATTTGAAATATAAGTCCCTATTTTTTCAAGTACGCTATTAAAAGTTTCTGATAATTGCTCAGTAATCATACTAAATTCTAAGTGGTATTTAATAGATAATTCTTTAAAAAAGGAAATTATAGCGTCAAACATACTACCTATTTGCTGAGCTAAAACAGGTGTAATTAAATAAAATAATAAACCTATTATTAATATAACAGCTCCTAAAATAATAAAAATACCTAATTTCCTAGGGATATTTTTTTTAGTTAAAGATGTAACTAAGGTATTTAAAACATAGGCAATTATAAATCCTATAAAAAAAGGTAGTAAGATTTCTTTTAAAATACTTACTACCCCAAGCCAAAAGCTTCTTGTTTGATATATTAAATAAATCAGCAAACTAATTAATACTAAATTTACAAGTTTATAATCTAGTTTACTTTTAGTCATTTTAACCTCTTTCTAGAGCAATCGTTATTGGGCCATCATTACAGATAGAAACCTGCATATCAGCTCCAAAAATGCCAGTTTCTACTTTTATATGATGACTTAGTTTCTCATTAAATATTTTGTATAATTTTTCGGCTTCTATACCATTTAATGCGGCAGCATAACTAGGTCGGTTGCCTTTTTTAGTATCAGCATATAAAGTAAACTGCGAAATGCTTAAAATTTCTCCACCTACTTCTAAAATAGATTTATTCATTATATTATTTTCATCTTCAAATATGCGTAAATTTAAAACCTTTTTAACTAAATAATCGATTTCTTTTTCACTATCGCCTTCGGTAAAACCAACAAATAATACTAATCCCTTTGTTATTTCACCGACTTTTTTATTATTCACTGTCACTTTTGAATTTAAACTTCTTTGAACTAAAATTCTCATTTTACAAGCCTTTCTATATCGGTAACTCCTTCAACCATTTTTATATCATTCATAAATTTAAGTAATTGTTCTTTGTCTTTAACAATAACATTCATTTCAATAGTTTGATTTTCCAAAAATCTATTATTACTGATATTTCTAACGCCTATCTCTTTACCAGCTGCTTTGGCAACGACTGAAGCTAAAATATCGTTATTAGTTTTAGCGTGAACTAAAATAGCTGTTTCAAATTTTTCATTTGTTTCATTCCAATTAATATTAATTAATCTTTCATTTGTGTCTTTAACATTTGGACAAATAGCGCGGTGAACAGATATACCATTACCTTTCGTTATAAATCCAATTATGTTATCGCCAGGAATAGGTTTGCAGCAAGAGGCTAAAGAAGCTTTAATATCATCCTCACCATCGACAGAAATAAAATGTTCTTTTTGAGAAACTTTATTTCCTAATTTTTTAGCTCTTTCTAATAATATTTCTTCTTTAGGGACTTCTTCTTTAAAAGCGGAATCGATAACAGTATCAACATTAAGTTTTCCACTTCCTAAATTCGAATATAATTCGCTTTCAGAGTTAACTTTTATATTATTTAAAACTTTTTCTAAATTATCATTAAAATCACTAAGATTTATCTTACGTTTTTTTAATTCTTTATTTAGTAATTCTTCACCTTTTTTAATATTTTCATCTGATAAAGCTTTATGAAAATAATTTTTAATTTTATTTCTAGCCTGTGATGTTTTTACAATATTTAACCATTCACGTTTTGGTGTACTATTATTAGTTGTGACAATTTTAACTACATCATTATCTTCAAGCTTATGATCAAGTGGAACAATTGATGAATTAACAATTGCCCCAGTCATAGTTTCCCCTACTTTAGTATGAACTTTATAGGCAAAATCAATTGGCGTTGCTCCCATTGGTAGCTCGATAACATCGCCCATTGGTGTAAAAACATAAATTGTATTTTTTAATATTTCTTCGTTTGCTGATTTTACAAATTCTTCAGGATTTTCTTCATTTTGTTTCAATTCCATAATTGATTTAAAAATTTGTAATTTTTGTTCCATATCGGTCTGAATTGCAGCTTTACCACTTCCGTGCTCTTTATATGACCAATGTGAAGCAATACCATTTTCAGCTACTTTATCCATATCATAGGTTCTAATTTGAATTTCAAATAACTGACCATCTACGCCAAAAACTGTAGTGTGTAGTGACTGATACATATTGGTTTTTGGCATAGCAATATAATCTTTAAAACGATTAGGCTTTGGTTTAAATTTTGAATGAATTATTCCTAAAGCTTGATAACATTCTTGCTCAGTATTAACAAATACTCTAAGCGCTAAAAGATCAAAAATATCGCTAAATCTTTTTCCTTTATCTAATTTCTTATAAATACTATAAATACTTTTACTTCGGCCTTTGATATCGTGTTTTATATTATGCTTATTTAAAATTTCTGATACGCTTGCTATCATTTTAGCGACACTGGCATCACGTTCAGTTTTAGTCGCATTTAGTTTTTCAACAATATCATAATATTCATCGGGATTTAAGTATCTTAAAGATAATTCTTCAAGTTCTCCTTTAATATGGTTCATTCCAAGTCTATGCGCTATAGGAGCTAAAATATCTAAAGTTTCTCTAGCCGTTTCTTTTTGTTTTTGCTCATCTAAAGCAAATAAAGTTTTCATATTATGAAGTCTATCAGCTAATTTGATTATAATAACTCTAACATCTTCTGATAAACCTACTAAGATTTTTCTTTGGGCATTAATAACGGCTTCTGTATTATCACCAGAAAACTTTAATTTATTAATTTTAGTTACACCTAAAACTATCGATAATATATCATCACCAAATAGCTCTCTTACTTTTGCTAGTTCCTCTTTATCTTCAAGATTAATTTCGTGAAGTAGCGCGGCTGATAAAGTACTAGCATCAGCACTTATACTTGTCAATATATAGGCTACGGAAAGCGGATGAGTTATATAATCCTCACCCGTTAGCCTTTTTTCACCGAAGTGTTTATCATAAGCATATTTATAAGCTTTTTCGATTAACTCAATATCCTCTTTTGAAGTGATATAAGTTTCAAACTTTTCTTTTAATTTTTCAAATGTTTCACACGAGTATTTACTCATAGGTAGTCACACTCCCATTTTAAGCATTTATACCTTTAATACGTATTTCGTCAACTTCATCAATGACTTTTACTTTCTTCTTTTTCTTCTCTGGTTTGCCAGATTTAATTCTTCTTTTTTCCATTTCAAGCCATAACTGACTGGCCACAAAAATTGAACATAATGTACCAATAACTAAACCAAATAGTAAGGCAATATTAAATTCAAATATATCGTGAGCGCCTAAGAAAATTAAGCATACAACTGGTATTAAAGTTGTAAATGTTGTAATAATACTACGGTTAAGTATTGATCTTAAACTTTCATTAACAATTTCATCTAAATCACTAGCTTCTTTAATTTTAGTATTGTGCATTGTTTCTCTAATTCGATCAAAAGTAATGATAATATCATTAATGGCATATCCAAGAATTGAAAGGATAGCGGCAATAAAGATACTTGATACTTCTAATCTAAATATACTAAATAGTGAAACAGTTATTAAAATATTTAATAATAAAGATACAATACTACTTACACCATAGCTAAATTTAAATCTAACTGAGATATATAAAATTATCGCAAAGGCCGCAATAATAAGTGATAGAATGGCATTTTTGATTAATTCTTTTTTAACGATATTAGAAATTACACCAACATCTGTGGAACCATTATACTTATCAGCAAAATAATCTTCAGTACTCATAGCTTCTTTTTGGCTTAATGAGTCTTCAATTTTAATTGAATATGTATC
The DNA here is from genome assembly GCA_947625215.1 of uncultured Bacilli bacterium. Taxonomy (GTDB): domain Bacteria; phylum Bacillota_I; class Bacilli_A; order RF39; family UBA660; genus Coprosoma. Next base: position 8,619 of record CANQNL010000033.1, read on the forward strand.
ATCATTTTGCTTTTCAAAATCATACATTTTAAAGCCTAATTTTTTAACATCTGCTTGCGCTAGTTTTTCGGTTAATTTCTCTTCAGTCTGAAGATTTATAACCGTTCCACCTTTAAAGTCTACACCTAAATTTAAGCCCATTGTTATTATTGAACCAATACCAACAGCCGCAATAACTACTGATATAATCATAAAGACTTTTCTGTTTTTAACAAAATCAACTTTTTTATAGAAAAATTTTGTTCTAACTTCTTTGTTATTTACATTTGGAATATCTTTCTTTTTAACTCCAATAAATAAGCCTGGTTTACCATCAAACATACCAGTTTGAACAAACCAATTCATTAGCCACCTCATAAATACAACCATAACAATTAAAGTTACAAAAATACTAATAATTAATAAAGTGGCAAAACCTTTAACACTACTTTGACCAAAGATAAATAGAACAATAGCCGCAATTAAAGTTGTAATATTGGCATCTAGAATTGTTCCAAGTGAGTTTTTATTACCATTCTTTAAAGCTTGTCTTATGCCTCTACCTTCATACATTTCATCTTTAATACGGGCAAAGTTTATAACGTTTGAGTCAACGGCCATACCAATACCGATAATAATAGCTGCAATACCTGGTAAGGTAAGCGTTCCACCTATAAGCCAAAAAACAAAGAATGTAATAGCTGAGTATATTATAATACCAATACTAGCTAGTACGCCTGAAGCTCTATAAAGCGCAATTAAAACTAAACAGATTAAAATAATTGCAACTATTCCTGCTGTTACTGTTTTTTCAAGTGAATTTTCACCAAATGAAGCTCCAACACTTTGTGAAGATATTTCTACAAGTTTAGTAGGCATACTACCTGAATTAATTAAATCAACTAAACTTTGGACTTCTTCCTGTTCAAAGTCACCTTGGATAATTACATCACTACTAAATCCTTGTGATACGGTTGCTACAGATAAACATTTTGAATTGTTTAATGAACCACAATTCGCACCTTCAGTAGCAAATGAATCTTCTTCTTCATCAAAGTCTAGCCAAATAACTATACGATTGTCTTCCATTTGACTTACTTTTTTTGTTGCCTTATAAAATTCATCTTTATTTTTAACGCTTAGGGAAACTACTGGATTACCCATTTCATCGGCCCCGACTTTGGCAGCACCACTTCTTAGAACGTCACTTGTCATAAGTAAGTTATCTTTAGTATCGCGAAAAGTTAAACTAGCTGTTTGACTTAAAATATTTCTGGCTTCATCAGCGTTATCAACACCAGCTAATTGAACACGAATTTTATCACCTTCGATATTAATCGTTGGTTCTAAAACACCTAAAACATCAATTCTTTTTACTAAAGTATTGTATGTTGAATTAACAACATCATTTGTTATTTTATCTTTACCATTTATACTTTCTATTTTATATAAAACTTCAAATCCACCTTGAAGGTCAAGGCCAAGTTTTACGTTTTGTAAAGTCGGTATTAGAAGCGCGAATGAGGCTGCTACTAATAAAATTGTTATGAACACTCTAATTAATACTCTTTTTTTCATCTTCTCTACTCCTTCTAGTCTTCAAAATACACCCTTCTTTTTCTTTCGTTTAATTTTTCTTTAAAATAATCATCGATTAAAGCATTATCACTGCTAAAAATATCACTAACCATCTCACATAAAGCTAAATTAGTACTATTTTTCCATTTATTTTCAATTAAGTAATTCCAAACATCATCAGTACTCAAATAGCTATAGCCATCTCTTTTAAGTTCCGCCACTTTAGATTTTAAAGCAGGAACTAATCTATCATACAATTCTTTAGCATTTTCAAATTCTATGTCCATTTTTTCCCTCCAATTAAGATACATAAACATTATACCTTAAAAACTTAGATTTTTAAAGTAAATTAAAGAAATTTACAAAATTCCTTTTTTCATTCTAAGATAAGCAAATGCATATACTCTAATATGATTAAAATAAAAGGAAACATCTTTATTAAATCTACTATTCTTTTAATAATTGGTGGTTTTATTACTAAAATCATCAGTATGTTTATTAAAATCGTTTTAGCTAGATTAATTGGCACTGAAGGTATGGGACTTTATATGCTTATAAGCCCTACTTTTACATTGCTTATGGCCGTAGCTAGCTTGGGCTTTCCAGTTGCTATTAGTAAATTAGTAGCGGAAGAGACTAAAAATAATAAAAATTTAGTTTTCTCTATTTTACCTATTTCTTTAATTATCAACCTATCTATTATGCTTCTACTTTTATTTTTTGGCACATTTATTAGTAACAATTTGCTAAACGAACCACGAAGTTATTATGCTTTAGTTTGTATTGGTTTTGTCTTACCATTTATTAGTATTTCTAGTATTTTAAGAGGTTATTTTTTTGGCAAGCAAAATATGGTTCCCCACATTATTTCAAATATAACGGAAGATATTATTAGATTAATCTGTTTAATTGTTGGCATTCCAATGTTTATTGGTTTTGGACTTGAATATGCTGTAGCATTCGTTGTTTTAACAAATGTCATTAGCGAACTTACTTCAATTTTAGTTTTATTTTTCTTTTTACCTAAAAATTTTAAAATTACTAAAAAAGATTTAAAACCTAATAAAGGTAATATTAAAGATGTATTTAATATTGGAATTCCTACAACAATGAGCCGATTAATTGGTTCTATTGGTTTTTTCTTTGAACCTATCATTTTGACTTATGCATTAATTAAAAGTGGTTATTCTAATAGTTTTATTGTTAATGAATATGGAATTATCAACGGTTTTATTATGCCACTTATTTTAATTCCTTCTTTTTTCACAATGGCTATAAGCCAGGCTTTAATACCTAATATCAGTAAATCTTATAGCCGTGGACATTATAAATATAGTTATAACAAAGTTAAACTAGCAATATTTTTATCTTTATTAATTGGCATTCCAGCAACTATTATTTTTGAATTAGTTCCAGAAATTCCAATGCAATTTATTTATAATACTACTGAAGGAATTGAATATATAAAAGTTTTAGCCCCAATTTGTTTATTTCATTATATACAGTCGCCCTTAACCGCAAGTTTGCAAGCTATGGGTAAAGCTAAAGAAGCAATGAATGGTACTTTAATTGGCACTTTTGTTAGAATTATTAGTTTATTTATTTTCTGCAATATGCATATTGGTTTATGGGGTCTTATTTGGAGTAGTGCTCTTAATATGATTGTCGTTACGGTTCATCAGTATTTACACGTAAGAAAAGCATTAAAAAATTAGCCGAAGCTAATTTTGAACATAGTTTATATGAATTGCGACTGATTCTCTCGCATAAGCGACAATCGTTTCTGGAACTGATTTAAGCGAAATACGAACTGTTAATTTCATACTTTTTCCTTTATCTAAAGTATCGCCAGTTTTAGCATCTAGAACTTCAAAATTAATATAATCATTTGAGCCGATTGGGTTTATTTCAATATTATCTATTTTGGCATCAATTGTTCCTTGGTTAGTAACAGTAAATTCATATTCAATGGCATCACCAGGTCCAGTTAAGGAAACATCAAATGAAGCTGAAGTTGATGAGTATTTTACTTTGGAATTTTCTTTGACATTTCCAGTTTCCGATTTTTTAACTACATCAGTAAAAGAAACTAGCCAATTACTATTATATTGTGGTTCAGATGGTAATGGCGTTTTAGTATCTTCATCACAGTTTTTATCACACTTGCCATCGTTATTAATATCACAATTTTTGTCGCAGATACCATCATTATTAGTGTCGCAATTTAAATCACATTTGCCATCGTTATCGGTATCACAGTTTCGATTGCATTTTCCATCGTTATTAGTATCGCAGTTTCGATCGCATATTTTGTCATTATTATCATCGCAATTTTTGTTACATTTTCCATCATTATTAGTATCACAATTACGATCACAAATTTCATCACCATCATCATCGCAGTTAAGTTTACATTTTTCTCCTTCATAACAATTTAAATCGCATTTATTATCACCATTAATATCGCAGTTTTTATCACATTTTCCATCGTTATTGGTATCACAATTTAAATCACAAACGCCATCTTCATTGGTATCACAATTTTTATTACATTTTTTATCATTATCAGTATCACAGCTATAATCACAAACTTTATCGTTATCAGTATCACAGTTTAAATCACATTTACCGTTATGATTATAATCACAGTTTCGATCACAAACCCCATCTAAATCATCGTCACAGTTTAAATCACAAATGCCATCGTGATTAAAATCACAGTTACGTTCACAAGTTTGTGAGGAAACTATGCCCCAATAATTAAGTAAATCATTAAAATAACCATCTAAACTTTTTTTACCAATTATTGCATTATAAGCAAGTGGCTGCGCAAAGGCAGCATAAAAGATTATTGCTATTACGGTTATAACGGAAGCATATAAAAGTTTTTTGTTATTTTCTTTAACTTTTTTATCTCGCATAATTATACCCTCTTTATTATCTAACTATATTAAAGTATAGCATAATGCCTGGTCTTTTTCAAGCGCAAAAAAGTGACATATTATTTGCCACTTTCATAGCGAAAATATTGTCGCCACATTCAAGCTATCTTGTTTTTTATATGGATGATATAGTATGTTATTTTATAATTAAAATGTCATTCTTTATTTTTCTAATAATTATATATATGGTTAATGTTTACAATAAATAATTTCATATACACTCAATATTTTTAATTGCAAAAATCATATTTTAACCTTTGTTTCATAGATTTAATTAGGAGGTAACTTATGAAATATTTTAAAAATTTATTAATTTCATTTTTAGCCACCGCTACTAGTTTCTTTGTTTTGATTTTTTTATTTACTATCTTAAATTATTTTAATATTATTAATGATAAAATAATGACGATTTCTAAAATAATTATTCCGATAATTTCTCTAGCGTTTGGTGGTTTTATCTTAGGTAAATCGGCTTCTAAAAACGGTTGGATAGAAGGCTTAAAAATTGGGCTAATTATAACTATAATTATTTTAATTTGTAATCTAATATTTGCTTCTGGAATAAATTTGAAAGATTTAGTTTTATATGGAGTTTTAATTATTAGTTCAATGTTTGGAAGTATGGCCGGTATTAATTTAAAAAAGATATAAAGTTTTTGTTGAAGCATTATAAAAGGATGATTCTAGTCATCCTTTTTTGTAATTGTTTTACAATGCATAATTGGTATTATCTACCACCAGGACGGACGCAGTTGTTGCCGTCGTGGGCATTTAAAACAGCTGAAACTTCAATTTCATTAAACCCATCAGACACAGCCGCATACACGGTTCCCGAGAAATCACACTGACTGTACGAGTAGATATAACAAGATTCCGACTGACTATCCACATTAAACGATTCATTCGATTCGGTCTGACCAGGAACTACCGTACGATAACGACAAGTAAATACACCCGAGACACATCCCTCAGGAAAGGTCATATATGCATATTCACTTCTGGTTGAGATGGAAGGAGATGGTAAAACATTAGTACTAACTTGTTTCACATCTGATTCTATTACTTTACTTCCTTTTGTTACTCTAACCTGAATTTGATGTTCTGTATTATGGGTTATTTGGTCAAAGGTATATACATTATTGGTTGGATCATCATTACTTACCCATTCATCACTATC
>CANQNL010000034.1 GCA_947625215.1 uncultured Bacilli bacterium
TTTTTTTATCAAGTTAACAAACTTGATATTTTTTAGCTAGTGTTATCTGTTTTCCATAAAACTTTTCCCACTATCTACTAAAATCATTTTATCATAAATTATTGAATATTAAAACTCGAACTCTTATAGTTCAAGTTTTCTATCAATCTGGTGCCTGCGATCGGACTTGAACCGATATGACAAAATGTCACTTGATTTTGAGTCAAGCGTGTATACCAATTTCACCACGCAGGCAACTACAAATATTATATCACATATAAAATAAAGGTCAAAATTTATTTTGATTATCCGCTTTTTATCTGTGAGATAATATATTATAAATATAATCAGGATTATGACTATATTATGGTTTATGCTTATTTTTAATTTTCTTCATTATATTTTGAAGTAAATAAATCAGTTTCTTCAGGCTCTGGAGTTTCTTCTATTTCAGGAAGCTCTTTAGTTGATTTAAGACCAAAGTAATCTAAAAACTGATTAGTAACACCATATAAAATTGGTCTTCCAGGAAGTTCTGATCTTCCTACTTCTTTAACAAAATTTCTAAACACTAATTTTCTTATTATATGTGCACTACTAACGCCTCTTATCTCATCAACCATAATTCTCGTTACTGGCTCATTATATGCGATAATAGCAAGAGTTTCTAAAGCCGATGGACTTAATGGTTCTTTAGCTTCTTCACCAATTAGTTTTTTGTAAAATTTTGAATGTTCTTTTTTAGTTACTATTTTTAATCTTTCACCATAGTATTCTAATTTTAGACCTCTATCTTCTTTATTATAATCATTATCAAGTTCAGTTATGATTTCTTTTAACTGATCTTTTTCTATCTCTAAAATATTTATTAAATTATCTACTGATAAACCTTCATCACCAGAGACAAATAATATTCCTTCTAAAACAGCTTTATAATTCATTTTTACACATCCTTAGCTAGTAATGTTATACTTCCTAAATTACGATCTTGTTTTATCATTATATTACCTTTGCGGGCTAAATCTAAAATTGATAAAAAAGTTACAACTACATAATCTTTAGTATATATTTCAAATAAATCTTCAAAATTTATTTTTTTATTTTTCTTTAATTTTTTTAGTATTTCAGTATTACGCTTATTTACTGAATATTCTTTTTTGGTAACTACTGTGTTAAGTGGTTTTTCTAAGATCTTCTTTTCTTTTAATCTGGCAAAGGCTTTAATAATATCATCTAATGTTAAATCTTCATTAACTTTTAAATTATTATCTTTATATTCTTCTAAAACACTTGGAAGTTTAGTATATAAATTACTTCGCTCCTCTTCTAACTTTCTAAATTCTTCAGTTATTTCTTTATATTTTTGATATTCAATTAATCTATTTATAAGTTCTTCTTTAGGATCTTCTTCCTCTTCCTCTTCTTCATTGCGTGGCAAAAGTTCCTTAGATTTCATTTCAATTAAATCAGCCGCCATTACTAAATATTCGCTATCAACATTTAAATCAAGTTCTGTCATTTTATTTATATAGGCTAAATATTGGTCTGTTATTTCTGATATTTTTATTTCAAAAATATTAATATTAGCTTCTTTAATTAAATGTAAAAGCAAATCTAATGGTCCTTCAAATTCTAGTGTTTTAAAAGTATAGTCCATTATAATCACCAGTTTTAATTATATCATAAGTATAAATGTTTTTCCAAATTAAAGGGAAAAATATTTATAGTTATTTAATAAACTTAAATGGAGGAAGAACAATGACTAGATTTTTTTTGTTTTTACTTGGTTTTGGTTTAAGTGTCGTGGGCTTTATTTATATAATTAGTTATTTAAATTTGTTTGCTAGAGGGTATAATTTTTTAGAATATGCCCATTTTACTAGTAGAAGGATAGAATGTTTAATTGGACCTATTGGTCTTATAATGATTTTTTTATCGATTTATATGCCAGGAGGAAAAAAAGATGAATTACATTTATGACATTTTACTTAATTTTCAAAAAGAATTTTATGATTTCTATGAATGGAATAATGATGATGAAATTATCCATATTAGAAAAGCTCCAATATTTCACATAAATAATAAGGATTTTAAAATCATCAAAAATTCAGTCATTAAATTTAATCCGAGTTTTTATGAAAAATTATATAATCGCACTGAAAAATTTAAAAAAATAAATGTTTGTTTTTTAAACTATGTTTTTTTAATTAGTAATGGCAAAGAAGCTATGGCTATTAAACTTAATAAAGATGGATTATGTACTCATAAAAGTTCTTTGCTTTTAGATGAAGAGGAAGAAATTGCTGATATTGCGAGTGATTTAAAAATATATACTTTAGATTATAAAATTATTAAAACTAATAACTCACTTTTTCAAACGCGAAATGAAAAAGAAAATATTGCTGATATATCAAGCAAACTTAAATTTCTTTATAATCATAAGGAAGATGAAAAACTTAAATTTTTATATTTAGAATGTTTTGAAAAGACTGAAGAAGATATTAATATAATTTTTAATAAATTAATTGAGGAAAGTAAGAGCAATAATAAAAGCACCTTAAAAATGATTGATTTTTTTAAAATAATTAATCAAAAATAAAAGGCTATTTTACTAGCCTATTATGTTAAAAATAAATGGTAATGCGATTATAACAGCAATGATGATTACTGCAAGTATAATCACAAACTTAATAGTACTTTTTCCGTCTTTAACTACTGGTTGACCTTCTTGTTGGGCAGTAGCATTTGCTGGAGCTGGTGCTTCAGCCGGTGTTGGAGCTTCGGCAGGTGCTGGTTCTGGAGCTGGCGCTTCAGCCGGTGTTGGAGCTTCGGCAGGTGCTGGTTCTGGAGCTGGCGCTTCAGTTGGTGCAGGAGCCGCAGGTACTGGCTCTGGAGCTGGCGCTTCTGCTGGTGCAGGAGCTTCGGCAGGTGCTGGTTCTGGAGCTGGCGCTTCAGTTGGTGCAGGAGCCGCAGGTACTGGCTCTGGAGCTGGCGCTTCTGCTGGTGCAGGAGCCGCAGCAGGTGCTGGTTCTGGAGCTGGCGCTGGAGCAGCTGGCTGATCTGTTACTTGATTGGCAAAGTCAAAATTATAATTTACATTATCAGAACTATTAGTTTGTTCTGTGTTATTTTTTTCCTCATTCATTTTTTAAGACCTCCTTATTCTATAACAATTATAGCAAATTTGATTTTAAAAATAAAGTTTTATTTTGTTAGATAACAAAAAGTGTCATATTTTTTTACATTGTATGACACTTTTTATTAATATTTAGATAAATTATTAATGAAATTTTCTTCATCCCAAATGGTAATTCCTAGATCCTTAGCTTTAGTCAGTTTAGAACCCGCTTCAGTTCCAGCAATTACTACATCTGTTTTTTTACTAACACTACTCGTAACAATACCGCCTAAACTTTCAATTCGCTCTTTAGCTTCATCACGAGTAAATCTTCCCAAAGAACCTGTCAAAACAAAGGTTTTATTAGTAAATTCTGTTTCATTAGTATTAACATTTTTTAAATACGTCATATTAATACCATAATCTTTTAATTTTTGAATTAATCTTTGGTGTTTTTCTTCTTTAAAATAATCAATTACACTTTTCGCAATAATTGGGCCGATATCTTTTATTTCACTTATATCTTCAAAGCTAGCTCTCATAAGACTATCAATGGTTTTAAAATTCCTAGCTAAAATATCAGCAGTTTTAGTTCCAACGTGTCTTATAGAAAGAGCAAATAATAATCTTTCCAAAGAATTCTTTTTACTGTTTTCAATTTCTTCTAATAGATTATTAATACTTTTATAACCAAAGCCCTCTAATTTCATAAGTTCTTCTTTATGTTTATCTAAAGTATAAAAATCATCATAATCTTTTAGATAACCTAAATTATAAAAGTCTTCAATTATTCTATCCCCAAATCCTTCAATATTCATTGCGTGTCTACTGGTATAATGAATAAGTTTTTCTTGTTTTTTAGCTGGGCAATGTTCATTAGGACAATAATAAGCAGCTTCTTCATCCTTTTTAATCAACTCTTCGTGACAAATTGGGCATTTATGAATCATCGCAAACTTTTTTTCAGTTCCATCTCTTCTTTCTGTAATTACTTTAACTACTTCAGGAATAACATCGCCAGCTTTTTTTATTGCTACAGTGTCACCTACTCTAATATCTTTAGAAGTTACATAATCTTCATTATGAAGAGTAGCACGTGAAATAACTGATCCCATTACTCTAACAGGTTCTAAATCAGCACTTGGCGTAACTTGACCAGTTCTACCAACCGTGAAAATTATATCTTTTACTTTTGTAAGAACTTCTTCAGCTGGAAATTTATAAGCTGTTGCCCATTTAGGATTTCTTGCCGTAAAACCTAATTTCTGCTGATCAGATAAATCATTTACTTTAATAACAATTCCATCTATTTCATATGGAAGCGTACTTCTTTTTTTTGTCCACTTTTCAATATAAGCTAAAAGTTCTTTAATATCATTTATTTTTTGATTATTAGGATTAGTAACAAATCCTAGTTCTTTCATAAACCTCAAAGCATCATAATGAGTATAAATATTATAATCTTCTGGATCTGGAAGGTGATAGATAAAACAATCCAAATTTCTAGAGGCCGCTATTTTAGAGTCCAACTGTCTGACACTCCCGGCTGCAGCATTTCTAGGATTAGCAAAGTTTTCTCCATTTTCATTTAATTTATTAAATGAAGCTTTACTCATATAGATTTCACCGCGAACTTCTATATCTATCGGTTTATTAATCGTAAGAGGAATACTTTTAATTGTTCTAGCATTATGGGTAATATCTTCACCCGTCACTCCATCACCTCTAGTTGCAGCCCTTACTAATTTACCATTTTTATAAACTAAAGAAACTGATAAGCCATCTATTTTAAGTTCAGCTACATATTTTGGGTTTGGAACAACTTTTTTAATTCTTTCATCAAAAGCCATTATTTCTTCTTCATTGAAAACATTGCCAAGGGAAAGCATCGGTATTTCGTGAGTAACTTTTTTAAACTCATCTATTATTTGACCACCAACTCTACTTGTTGGTGAATCATCACGTTTAAATTCGGGATGATTTTTTTCTAAATCTTCTAGTTCCTGCATATACCTATCATATTCTTGATCGGTTATTGTCGGTTTATCTAAAGTATAATATTCATAATTCGCTTTATCTATAAGTCTAATAAGTTCATCAATTCTTTTTTCTATCATCTTTTTCACCCTTCTTTTATTATAGCACGCATTTTCAAATGAATAAAGAAAAACAGTTATATAAACTGCTTTATTCTCTATGTAATGTACTATATGTAAAACCAAAGATTGCCAAACCAGCAACAAATATAATTATCCACATTATTGGGTTATTATGATTTGCTGCTACATAATCTCTAATTGGTTCAGTCCATTCTTCTAGTTTTGCTGCTAGCGCTTTAAACCATTCTACTACCATAGTCTCACACCTTTCTTATACTTTTATGTCCTTTCATTATCTTAATGATACCATATTTTTGAGAAAACGCAATAGTTAAAATGTCACCAGCTGAAATTATTATGCCTTCTCCATACTTTTCGTGAATAACTTTATCTCCAGTTTTGTAAGTAATACTCTCATCTATCATATCTTCTTTATTAAATTTAGGTTCTAAAGTTACATCAGAATCTAAATACTTAGGATTAATTTCTTCAATAAAGCGGCTTGGTGGATTAATACTAGCATTTCCATAAAGCATTCGCCTTTTGGCATTAACTAAAGTTAAAGTTTTTTTAGCTCTCGTTACGGCAACATAACATAGTCTTCTTTCTTCTTCTAAGTCATCCGGATAATCCATTGAATTAGCGTGAGGAAACAATCCCTCTTCCATTCCAATAATAAATACGTGATCAAATTCTAATCCTTTTGCTGAATGAATTGTCATCAGTGTCACCACATCTGTATTATTTCGGTGTTCTTCAATGTCAGAAACTAAACTTATTTCTAATAAAAAGTCATCTAAAGATACAATTCCTGTGGTTTCTTCAAAATTTTTTGTAATTGATTTAAATTCTTCTAAATTTTCCAAACGAACTTCGGCTTCAAGGGTCTTTTCATTAAGAAGTTCTTTACGCATACCGGTTTCATTTAAAATTAAATCAACTAAATCCGTAATGGAAATCTCTTCACTAGCTTTTCTTAATTTTTCAATTAACTTTTTAAATTCTAATTCTTTACCACTTTCGATAGCTTCATAAAGGCTTAGTCCTTTATCGACCGCTTTCATACTTAAATTTTCAATCGTCTTTGGTCCAATTTGTCTTTTAGGCACGTTAATTACACGCATTAAACTAACATCATCACTAGGATTATATATCAATTTTAAATAACTAATTAAATCTTTGATTTCTTTTCGGTTATAAAAATAAAAACTACCAACTACTTTATATGGAATATTATCTCTAAGTAAAGCTTCTTCAATATTTCGTGATTGTGCATTGGTACGATATAAAACCGCAATTGATGCTTTATTAGCTCCACTATCTATTAATTTTTTTATTTGATACATTACATAGTGTGCCTCATCTTGCTCATCATATGCACGATGATACTTAATTTTTAGTCCATCTTCGTTTTTTGTCCAAAGATTTTTTTCTTTTCTTTTTTTATTATTTTTAATGATATCATTTGCCACGTTTAAAATATTTCCGGTTGAACGATAATTTTCTTCAAGCAAAATTACTTTAGCTTTTGGGTAATCTTTTTCAAAATTTAATATATTCCTATAGTTAGCGCCTCTAAAACCATAAATAGACTGGTCTATATCCCCAACTACACAAATATTTTTATATTTGGCACTTAACATTTTTATTAATATATATTGGGCTTCATTAGTATCTTGATACTCATCTACTAAAATATATTTAAATCTTTCTTGATATTCTTTTAAAACTTTTGGATGATTTTTAAATAATTTTATTGGTAAAACTAATAAATCATCGAAGTCAACTGAATTACTATTTTTAATTTTATGTTCATATTTTTGATACACTGTCGTTATAATTTCTTCATAATCAGAATTTGCAAATTTACTATATTCGTTAGAATCTATAAGTTCGTTTTTAGCGCCACTGATTTTATTTCTAATTGTTTTTGGATTATATACTTTGGGGTCTAAATTCATTTCTTTTAAGATTTTTTTTATCACAGTTAAAGAATCTTCACTATCCAAAATGGTAAAATTTTTATTAAGCCCTATTTTTTCATAATTTTCTCTTAAAATTAAAACACCTAAAGAATGGAATGTCGAAATTTGAATTTTATAGGCATCTTTGCCTAACATTTTTAATATTCTTTCTTTCATTTCTTTAGCGGCTTTATTAGTGAAAGTTATAGCCAAAATATTATATGGATTTATTTTTTTTTCAAGCGCTAGATAAGCAACTTTTGTAGTAAGTACTCTGGTTTTTCCACTGCCAGCGCCAGCTAAAATTAAAATTGGACCTTCTGTTTGGCGCGTTGCTTCTAGCTGTTTGTCATTTAAATTCTGTAATTCCATTTTTATCACCACCATTATCATACCATATTTTGATAAAAATTTGGTTTTTTTAAAAAAATTTTCATAAATATGCAGGGATTTGACTTAATGACAAAGTATTATATGTATAAGGGGCTTAGAAAGGAGGAATTATGGATGGACAAGTTCTAATGAATACAGAAGAATTAATTACTCAAAATTATTCTTCATCCCATAAAGCTATCGATATTGTTGGCGAAGGTCATAGTATCGATGATGTTGTTGCTGTAAGTGATGGAATTGTCGAAGTTTCTGTTAATACTGTTAATTCAAATAATACTAATGCTCGGGGAACCGCTAGTTATGGTAATTATGTAAAAATCAGACACGATGATGGAACTAAATCTTTATATGCCCATATGGAGTATGGAAGCGTTAGTGTGAAAACTGGCGACCGTGTAAGTAAGGGTCAAAAGATTGGCCGTATGGGTAATACCGGTAATGCCCACGGAATTCACTTACATTTTGAAATTAGAAATAGTGATGAAACAAGAGTTAATCCAATCAGTTTTTTTGAGACTAAGGAAGAACCTACCGTCTCTGAAACTAAAATGGAACAAACTGATGAAACGCCAGTTATAGAAACGGCGCCTACTGTCCCTCAAAATAAGACAGAATCTACTATAACTAATGAAACTACTAAAGAAGTTCCAAAGGCAAGTCCTAATCAAACTTATAATTCAAATATTATTTCAAATACTGCAGATTTAAATAGTACTGATTATTTAAGTAATCCTAGTTACACATATGGTTCAATTGTCGATGCACTTAAGGATATAAATATTGATAGTTCATATGATTACCGTGAAAAAATTGCGCATATAAACGGTATAAGTGATTATCAAGGAACTTATAATCAAAATGTTTATTTACTTAGTTTATTAAAACAAGGTAAACTTAAAAAGGCTTAAGGTAAATCTTAAGTCTTTTATATACTCACCACTTCTAGGGCAACGAATATAATAAATTGAGAGGAGGGTATATGAAAAAATTATTAGTTATTTTAATTATTTGCGGACTAGTTTTAGCTGGTTATTTTATCTTTAAAGATAACTCAAAAGATACTAAGTCTTTAACTAAAGTAAAAGTTGGTGAAGTTACTCATAGTGTGTTTTATGCACCACAATACGTAGCTCATTCTTTAGGTTATTTTAAAGATGAAGGATTAGATGTTGAATTACTTCTTACATCTGGCGCTGATAAAGTTACTGCTGCGGTATTATCAGATGATGTCCAAATTGGTTTCTGTGGTAGTGAAGCAACTATTTATATATATCAACAAGGTGAAAAAGATTACTTAGTAAACTTTGGCGCACTTACTAAACGTGATGGTAGTTTCTTAGTTTCTAGAGAAAATATTAAAAACTTTACTGTAAATGATTTAAAAGGTAAGAAAATTCTTGGAGGTAGACAAGGCGGTATGCCGGCACTTACTCTAGAATGGGCTCTTAATACAAATGGAATTAGTAGTAATGAAACAAATATTGATACAAGTGTGGATTTTGCGTCTATGTCTGGTTCATTTATCGGTGGTAATGGTGATTTTGTAACTTTATTTGAACCTACTGCTTCTGAGCTTGAAAAAGAAGGTTATGGGCACATTGTAGCCTCTGTCGGAAAACTTGGTGGAGTTGTCCCATATACATCTTATAATGCTAAAAAAAGCTATATTAAAAATAACCCAAAAGTTATCGAAGGATTTAACAAAGCGATTCAAAAGGGTCTAGATTATGTATTTAAACATTCTGATGAAGAGATTGCTGAGGTAATTGCTGACTATTTCCCTGACACTTCTAAAAATGATTTAACTAGTATTGTTAAAAGATATAAGGATAGTGATTCTTGGTTCACCACGACTTATATTGAGAAAAAAGATTTTGAACATATAGAGGAAATTATGGAAAATGCTGGTTATTTAAAAGAAAAAGCACCTTATGATAAATTAGTCGACAATACTTTTTCTAAGGAAAGATAATGATTTTAAGTATTAAAGACTTACGAAAAATTTATCACACAAAGCAAAATGAAATTTTAGCTGTGGATAATTTTTCTTTTGATTTAAAAGAAGGAGAGTTTGTCGCTATTGTCGGACCTAGCGGATGTGGAAAATCGACAATACTGTCTATCTTATGTGGCCTTGATAAACCATCTAGTGGTACAATCACTACTAAAGATAATTTAAAATTTGGTTATATGCTTCAAGGTGATAACTTATTTGAATGGCAAACTATATTTAAAAACTGTTTATTAGGTTTAGAACTTAATAATGAAGTTACACCTGAAAGTAAGGCCTATGTTAGAAAATTATTAAAAACTTATGGACTTGAGGAATTTGAAAATGCCTATCCATCTAATTTATCTGGAGGAATGCGCCAAAGAGTTTCACTTATTAGAACACTCGCAACTAAACCCGATTTGCTGTTTCTTGATGAACCATTTTCGGCTTTGGATTATCAATCACGATTAGCCGTTTCCGATGATGTATACAAAATCATCAAAAAGGAAAAGAAAAGCGCAATTATGGTTACACACGATATCTCTGAGGCAATTAGTATGGCTGATAGAGTTATTGTTTTATCCCAAAGACCTAGTACAATTAAAAATATTTATGAAATTAAACTGACTGATAAAAGTACACCTATTAATAACCGAAAAGCCAAAGAATTTGCCAAATATTATGATTTAATATGGAAGGATATTGATTATCATGTTTAGTATTGAACATAAAAAATATTTAAGAAATATTAAATTAAGAAAATTTTTTATTAGATTTTTTCAAATTTTCATAATTGTTTTATTAATTATAGGATGGCAATTAGCGGCTGATTTAGGTTTTATAAATACTTTTATCTCTTCTAGTCCAAAAGCTATTTTAAATACAATTATCAGTCTTTATAATGATGGTTCTTTATTTCATCATTTATGGGTGACCTTTTATGAAGTTACAGTAAGTTTTGTAATTGGTACGCTTATAGGTATAGTAATTGCTACTATACTTTGGAGATTTAAATTTCTCGCAAACATATTGGATCCTTATTTAACCGTTTTAAATAGTTTACCTAAAGTTTCATTAGGCCCAATAATAATTATAATTGCAGGCGCTGGTACTGGTTCAATTATTTTAATGGCTCTATTTATCTCAGTAATTATAACTATTATTAATGTTCATCAGGCCTTTATGAATACTGATCAAAGTAAAATTAGATTACTGCAAAGTTTTAAAGCAACACATAGTCAAATGTTTTTTAAGTTAGTTTTGCCTAGTAATTTTAATAATATTATAAGTGCTTGTAAGGTAAATATCGGTTTAGTATTTATTGGTGTAATTATGGGAGAATTTTTAGTTTCTAAAGCAGGCGTTGGATATTTAATTATGTATGGATCACAAATATTTAATTTAAATCTCGTTATGACTGGAATTATTCTTTTGGCCATTATGGCAAGTTTAATGTACTATTTAATTCTTTTCATTGAAAAAAGGTTTTAAAATAACCTTTTTTCACGCATCAAAAGAAAAAGAAATAGAAATATTTTTTCGGAAATATAATATAAGTTGATGCGTAGGGTCATAGACCCTTTTAGATAAACTTTATTTATCTAAAAGAGCCTGTGACTATTATTCTAAGGTTAGGCATTACTCTTTATATTTCTTTTGTCATTAATATAGTAATCATTCCCATTTTAGTTTTGCCAATATTTTATTTTATATACATCATCTATATGGGTAATGCAAGTACTATATATATTCATTATAACATATTTTTCTACTATAAGTATAAATTATTATTAAAAAGCTAAAATTTTTGACATATTTTATGAATAAAACTAAAGATTTTTCTTTAGTTTTTAATGTAATTTATCACTTGCTTTGGCATTTAAGCTTAAATCAGCTCTTCTACCTAATTTATAAGCAAAATATCCTGCGGCTCCTATCATTGCAGCATTATCGGTACAATACTTTATTTCAGGAATAATTAAATTTATTTTATTCTTTTGACATTCTTCCGTTAATCTTTCTCTTAAGCCTTTATTAGCGGCTACTCCTCCAGCGACAATTAAATTTTTTACGTTTAGTTCTTTAAGTGCTCTTAAAGTTTTTTTTGTTAAAATTGTAGTAACTCTATTTTGGAAAGAAGCTGCCATATTTTCAGGAATAATCTCATTTCCTTTTTGTTTTTCATTGTGAACTAAATTAATAACAGCACTTTTAAGCCCACTAAAACTAAAATTATAACTATCATCATCTAATGGAAGCGGAAGATTATAAGTATCCTTTCCAGTATGAGCAAGTTTATCAACAAGAGGCCCACCCGGATATGGGACGTTTATAACTCTAGCTACTTTATCATATGCTTCGCCAACCGCATCATCCAAAGTCCCACCTAGTCTTTCAAAACTATAATCTTCTTTCATATATACAAGATCGGTATGGCCACCACTAATAACTAAAGCTATTAATGGAAATTCAAGTTGTTTTACTAAATTATTGGCATATATGTGGCCTGCAATATGATGAACAGGAACTAAAGGTTTATCATAGATAAAGGCAAGAGTTTTAGCTGCCATTAAGCCGATTAATAGTGAACCAATTAACCCTGGGCCATAGGTAACCGCAATTGCTGTTATATCATCCATTGTCATATTCGCTTTAGTTAATGTTTCTTCAATAACCATTGTTATATTTTCAATATGCATTCTACTGGCAATTTCTGGAACTACACCGCCATAATTAGCGTGAACATCCATTTGTGAAAGAATAACCGTTGAAATTTCATCACATCCATCTTTAATTATAGATACACTTGTTTCATCACAACTAGTTTCTATAGCTAAAATATATGTACTCATAACATCACCTCACCATTAAATATGCATCTTTCCCATCATAATATTTTTTTCTATCGGTTTTTATTTTAAAACCATATTTGGAATATAAATTTATTGCCTCTTTATTGTCTTTACTGACTTCTAGGCTTATATTTTCACAATTTTTCATATCGTTAAGAGCATACTCTAGTAATTTAGAAGCTATACCCTTTTTTCGATAATTTGGAAGGGTGATAATATAATTAATTTCACCTCTTTCATAAATAATACTATAGGAAATAACGGCAATTATTTTTTCTTTTGTATATATAAGAACTTTTTCAAATGGATCATTACTTAAAATATAGCCCTTAAAATATTTTTGTAAAATAGGTTCAATATCTTTTAAATTAGTTACTTCTGTTACCACTTTTCTTCATTAAATTCTCCTCAGCCTCTGTTAATTTTAAATATTTAGGATTTAGCTGATGAGGATTTATTCCCTTTTCGTTTTCGTGTTTTTTAATTACTTTTAATAAATCAATATTAGGTTTTAAACCAGGAAAATCATCATAACTGACATAAGTTCCTTTATCTTTGATATTATCTAATAATATATGCTTATCTTCTTTTATAACGTTTAAATCAGAATCATATATGCCGGCATATACATAACCTCTTCGGGCGTCAATTAAAGCAATATTATTTTCTTTATTAGGTGTACTTGCGATAACTTCTAAAGAAGATATTGGAACTACGGGAATTTTTAAAGCCCAGGCCATTGTTTTGGCAACAGCAAGTCCTACCCTAATTCCCGTAAATGATCCTGGTCCATTTACAGCAAATATTTTATTGATATCTTGTGGTTTTAAGCCGGTTTTATTAAAAGCATCTGCTATTATGGGCATTATATCTGATGACATATCTTTTCCAGTTACTTTATTATGGATATAAATTATTTTATCTTCTGAAATAATAGCGACTACTAAGGTAGCAGTCGCTGAGTCAATAAATAAATATTTCATAGGACATCGTCACATAATTCTTCGTATTTTTGTCCGTGAGGAGTTACTAGTAATATACGAGAATTTTCACCAGCTACTTTAAATTTAATATCCAATCTCTCTTCTGGTAATATGTCAGCAATTGTATTTGCCCATTCAATAATTACTACTCCACCTTTAGTAAAATACTCTTCAATACCAAGTCCATCAGTTTTCCCATCTAAACGATAAACATCCATATGGTATAATGGTAATTCACCATCATATTCTTTAATAATATTAAATGTTGGAGAAGTAATATTTTCAGTAATGCCTAATGCTCCAGCAAAACCTTTGGTAAAAATAGTTTTTCCGCTGCCCAACTCACCATTTAAACAAATAACCATATTTGGAAATTTTTCTGATTCTAGATTTTGAGCAAACTCAATTGTCTCTTCTTCACTACGCATTGTTAATCTGTGTTCCATACATAATCACCAAAACAATTATATCAAAAAGCTCATTATTTTTACAATACTTTTTAATATTTTTTAAGTATCTCCTGAATTAAATTATAAAACATATTATAAGTTAATTCGGCAAACACTTAAAATGATTTATCTAAGCTAAGCTTTACAATAAATTTTAGTTTACTATTACTATACTAAAGTATACTAAAATTTACATTTTTACTTTAAAAATTTCTTTTAAATGTCTTTTTAACAAAAGAAATACACATTTAAAAACAACATATTAAAGTAATTTAATCGAAAAATATATCAAAATTCTAAGAATATTTAGGCACAAAAAAATTGGCAACGTCCTAGTCTCGCATACACTACCTTCGGCGCTGAAGTGCTTAACTTCTGTGTTCGGGATGGGAACAGGTGTATCCACTTCGCTATCGTCAC